>JBLIDB010000151.1:0-12066 GCA_047634015.1 Saprospiraceae bacterium | reverse complement strand
ACAACGAAGGTCTTCTGCCCTTCGAGTTTAGTCATAACAGAACCGATATGCTTGAAACCTGTAAGGGTATTATAACAATCGACATCCATTGATGCAGCCATCTTATCGAGGAGATAAGTAGTCACAATAGTCTTAACGATATACTGATTACCATCTAACTTACCCGCTTGCTTCCACGCATCGAGTACATAACCAAATAGAAGAACAGCTGTTTGATTCCCGTTCATCAGGACTAACTCACCTTTATCATCTCGGATTGCAATCCCTACTCTATCCGCATCGGGGTCTGTAGCCATTACGAGATCTGCTCCTGTCTCTTTTGCCTTGGCAATAGCCATGGATAGGGCTTCGGCTTCTTCAGGATTCGGATAGACTACCGTAGGGAAATTTCCATCTACGACCATCTGCTCTTCTACCAAAATAACATTCTTAAATCCCATTCTTTCCAACAAGGGTGGTACTAAGACGCTGCCAGTCCCATGAATTGGTGAGAAGACAATCTTCATATCGCTCTGGCGAGAGATCGCATCTTTAGAAATAGATTCTTTCGCAATAATAGAAAGATACTGCTCATCTATCTCTGCACCAATTTTTTCTATAAGCTGTGGATTACCTTCGAATTTCACTTCTTCTATTCCATTGACCGCACGCACTTCATCCATGACCATTTCATCATGAGGGATTGTCAATTGTCCTCCATCATGTCCATATGCTTTGTAGCCATTATATTCTTTAGGATTATGTGATGCAGTAAGCATCACCCCACTTTTGCAACCCAGCTCGCGAATAGCAAAGGATAATTCAGGCGTAGGTCTCAATCCATCAAAGAAATAAACATAGATTCCATTTGCTGAGAATACATCCGCAACTAACTGTGCTAAAGTATTTGAATTATTACGATTGTCATGGGCGATGACAACTTTGATTTCTTCAGTGGGATAAGTTTTATTTAGAAAATTACAAAGACCTTGAGTAGCAATACCAAAGGTGTATTTATTAACTCGATTAGACCCAATCCCCATGATACCTCTCAATCCACCAGTCCCAAATTCCAAATCTTTGTAGAAAGCATCGGTAAGCTCCGTATACTCCTTATTCTCCAATGCCTTACGCAAGGCATCCTTAGTAGCTTCGTCATAGCTACCATTAATCCAACTATTTACTTTATCTAATACTGACGATTCTAATTCCTGCATCTCACTTCACTATTTTAAATCTCTAAACTCTAATTAATTACTTGCCACCTCCTACTTTATCAGGATTCAATAGATCGTAGAATTGATTTAATTTTGGAAGGATAATTATCCTAGTCCTTCTATTCATAGATCTACCATCTTGTGTGTCATTAGAAGCTAAAGCATTATATTCTCCTCGTCCAGCGGCTATCAATCTATTTGGATCAACACCATAATTATTTTGTAATACTCTTATTACAGAAGTTGCTCTTTTGACACTTAGGTCCCAATTATCATTCATGCAAGCACTCTGAATTGGAACATTATCAGTATATCCTTCTACCATGACTTCTAAATCCGGACGCGACTCAACAATCTTAGCAATCTTCCCTAATACATCATTGGCTCTTGGTGTTAAAAGCGTACTACCGCTTTGGAACAACATCTTATCAGAAAGATTCACGAATACGACTGTCTTATCCACTTGTATATCAATATCTTGATCAGCAACGCCTTGCGCCAAAACCCCTTTCAAGTTGATTGCCAAGGCCAAATTAATGGAATCCGCCTTAGTCTTGGCTGCTTGAAGAAGATGGATGTATTGATCTCTACTTTCCATTTGCGAAAGCGTTTCTTTAATATTCTCATTAGCAGATTGAGACAGTACTGTTAGATCCCCTACGGTAGTAGTCTGTTGTTGTACCTGAGCTCTTAAATCTTGAACTTGCTCCTCTCTAAGAACAACAGTATTCCTAGCGGCGCTAAGATCTACTTGCAGTTTCTCCCTATTTTTATTCGATTTAGCAAGTTGCGCGATATATGCATTTGTTTCTTCACGACATTCATTGAGTTGCGAATTCACAACACTTAGATCTCTATCAGCAAGATTAATTCTTTCTTGAAGAGAAGCAATTTCCTTCTTCCCTGCGGCACATGAAGAAAGCATCACCATGATGATCCCTAATATCCAAATATTTTTATTTATCATTTTTTGATGGTTTTAAATAATTACTACAAAATCAAATTAATGAAGTGAATTAAGGACTAAACAAAATGACTAAGAATAACTCATTGGCAGCCATATACTTCAGTCTTTTTTATTCCCAGAGCTATAGCTATGAAAAGAAAAAAGAGCTTCGTTCTGACCATCAAGCAGAGATTCTCGTCAATCAGCCCAATTCTGAAATCACTTCAACATACAAGCTCTATAACGAAACAAGTTTCAAGATTATGCTTAGGTGTAAACTCGTAAAGTTGAATATGGGTAAGTTAGTATTTCATTTCACTATAGCCAAACTACAGCATCAAAATATCTCATATTTTGTGTGTTAATAATCCGATAACAAGTCATATGAATTTCTCAAAACAACAGGAAGTTTCAATCCAAGCAATCATCTCAGAAGTCAAAAAGCAACTTGCTGAAGCTGAAGGAGGGCATGATTGGTGGCACATCTTGCGTGTGTGGAAGAATGCCCAACTCATATGTAAGAAAGAGGAAGTAGATCGGTATGTCGTTGAACTTGCAGCCCTATTACACGATATTGCTGATGCAAAATTTCACGATGGAAATGAAGATATAGGACCAGAAAGAGCGCTAAGAATATTGGAGACCTATAAAGTAGGCAACAACACAATCGAACATGTGATTAGTATAATCAAGAACATGTCATTCAAGAACAGCTTTGAGCGCCGGGGTTTTGATTCACCTGAAATGCGTGTATTGCAAGATGCTGATAGACTCGATGCCATTGGTGCCATCGGTATAGCACGGACATTCAGTTATGGGGGATACAAAGGACACCCATTTATGGATCCAAATATCGCACCTATCAACCATGATAGTAAAGCGTCTTATAAACAGAGTACAGCTCCTACTATCAATCATTTCTATGAAAAGCTCCTACTCCTTAAAGAGGGAATGCATACGCAAACTGCTAAAGTAATGGCTGAAGAACGTCATGATTATATGCTCGGGTTCTTGAATCAATTCTACAAAGAATGGGGTGATAGACCAGAATGGGGATAAGGTAATTGATATCGCCTCCTTTAACTCACATGTTTTTGAAACAAATCTTCTAATACCTTTTCAGGGTCATGGCATATTCCAGAATGGACGGAAGAACTTTGGATGATTGTACTCCTATTGGCCGTCAGCCATCTAAATCTCAAGTGTAGGTCCAAGCTTTCGATTCCTTTTCCCGTCTTGGACCCTGAGCAAATAACTTTCCAAGACTTCAAATAGTTCTCAATGATTGGGATCTCCAAATCTTTTGAAAAGCACTGAATACGTTCTTGATCGATATGATATTTCACATCCAAGAATTTCTTGCGTTGAGACATTACAATAACTCCAATATTTACAAACTCCTCTCGCTCTACTCTCGGAACCAATCTAATTACAGCATATTCAAATATTACTCTATCTGGCATCTTTGGCGAATTGAGCTATTTGATCAATATCTTTTACACGATCACTAACAAAGCGTTGATAAGCTTGCTTCATTTCTATCGGAGCCATCTCAGTTCCTTTATCTGCTAACCAGTCATCTGGAATATTTTCAATAATATCTTTTATCACTTCCTCGGTAATACTATCTTTTATCTCTGTCGCAGCAAGATCAATTTTTGTCGCCTTTGGCAATAGGACGTGGTCTTTGATCATTCCGAAAGGACGATTAATATGTGCATCCCATTGATTCCAATTATGATGAAAATATAAACTTGCCCCGTGATCAATCAACCACAATTCTCTATTCCAATTAAGTAAATTGGTGTTTTTTACTGTTCGATCTATATTGGTTATAATACTATCTAAAAGGACTACTTTAGACGCAGAAAGTGGATCGGCAATGGATAACAATGGATCATACGTAATAGAACCAGATAGATAATGCAAACCCAAATTTAGTCCAACGCTGAATTTCAACAGGTCTTGAATTTCCTCATCACCCTCAGTCATTCCAAACGAATCATTTAAATTCATAAATACTATTTCTGGAACTTTGAGACCCATGGCTCTGGCAAGCTCTCCACCTATTAATTCCGCTATTAGCGCTTTTGTCCCTTGTCCAGCACCTCTAAATTTCAAAACATATAGAAATCCATCGTCGGCCTCAACAATCGCTGGAAGCGAGCCACCTTCTCTAAGTGGCTGCATGTATCTCAGCACTTCTACTGTTCTTATTTCCAATTTATTCATTGTATGCAAGATATGAGAATATCAAAATAAGTACTTCGCAATCTTTCTACTGGAAGTCGAGCAATCTCACTCTACCCATATGCCTTCGGCGTAATCCCAGTCATCCCCTTAAAAGTTTTTATAAAGTGACTTTGGTCAAAGAAGCCAGTTTGATAGGCTACTTCAGTGGCTGAAATACGCTTTCGAAGTAGTCGCTTGGCAGCCGCTATTCTTAAGTTGAGCAGATATTTGTGAGGTGAAAGGCCATATCGTTTTGTAAAGCGATGTATTAAGTGGAATTTCGTCCAGCCACTGACGCGCTCTAGATCAGTCAGTTGAACCTGCTCTGCATAATGGGCATGCAAATAATCCTGAATTGCAATTAACGGCGTATTCTTATCCGCAGCATTACTTGGCAATGCCTCAAAGCTAACTTTTCTTAATTCTGTAATAAAATCCAAGAATTGACTTTCTAGAGATATATCTTCTTCCTCCTTGAGTAATCTATCATGCAGTGCCGCAAACCGATGAACGATCTGTGGTTGTTTAACAATTCTATCTTTCCATGAAAGGCTGTCTATTTTTCCTTCCACTTTAGTATGAGATTCCATTAGCTCTATAGGAAGATACATCGATCGAAACTTCCATTGGGACCCTTTTATCGCTCTGCCTGTATGGACATCATAGGGATTCAATATTAATAGCCGCCCCCCTTCTACAAGATAATCATGATCCTTATAGGAATAATCACCAGCTCCTTGTTCCACCAAGATCAAACTATAACGGTCATGAAAATGCGGGGCAAATGATCGTGTAGTAAACGAACCAGATAACAATTCTATATCTCCATGAATTCTGAATTCAGAAGTATTTATAGGTCTCTCATGTTTGTTACTATTCTTCAATTCTGGAGTTCTTGCCACAAAAATAAGGTATTGTACATTCCTAATCTCCCCTTCCGTACCTTTGTTGGAGAAAATAAATGACGTATCAATAAATCATCCTACATCCTTACATTTCTTGTAGCTCTTGAGGTTAGTTGTCATTCTATTCTTCAGGAATTGTTGAAATCTTGGATGTACTCCTCTATCTATTTCCTTGTTGGAATTGCCGTTGCAATATATGCACTGCGAACAAATGCTATTGCACCCCAAAAGGAGGCGCCTGTTTCGAGGATATGGATATTCGGGTTGATTCTATTGATAGGAATGATCGCCCAAGATGTATGCAAACCTCTATTTGACATCTGGCCCTTGGATTATAGAAGTGCAGATATGCTTCCTGTAATTAGTATTATGGTGGATAGATACTACTCAAGTTCTGAGGTGTATGCTATTATTCCTGAAATATGGAATGGTATGCAGCCCATCTATTTACCTGGATTATGGATGCCGTATATAATGGCTTCTCTTGCTGGAATCGATATTCGATGGGTGAATATTATATTCCTCTTATTGGGTTCTCTATTATTGTTACGCCCTTGGAAGAAAGCTATCTGGCAAGTTTATAGTTTAGGCTCAATGGTCACAATACTATTGGCACTATGGATGACCTGGATGTATTTGGATCAAGGTATGATCGCCTTAACAGAAGAAGGTATTGTAATTGGATACTACAGTCTTCTTTGTGTGGCGCTCATCTCGGGTCGACCTGTATTAATAGGCATTATGATCGGCTTATGTATGATGAGCAGATATATGTTGGCTCCTTGGGCAGCTATGTTTGTGATAGCTATCTGGTTATGGCAGGGTAAGTCACAAGCGTTCCGTATCATTCTCAGTGCTAGTGCAGTGATCTTAATCCTGATGACATTCGGTCAGGGCTGGGCAGCCATCCCTGTTTTTTTTAAGGTTCCTGACAATTATCTTTCTGCAGTGCTTGCTGATAAAGGCAAATATAGCCCCTTGATAAATTCCAGTTTGGGCTTAGCCAAATTCTGGAAACATGAAGCTCTTGGAAGCTTACATTCATTGCTGAAGATAATGGCATTTCTAATGCCACTATCTTGTATCATTATTTATAAGCGATGGTTTCGAGGTATTTCTTTTGCCCTTTTCGGGCTTGTGAGTTTAAAACTATCGCTGGTCTTCTTTTATAATCTATTGGTAATGCCCTATGGTTATTTATTCTATACTTCGACGATCGTTTCAGTTGCAATCTTAGGATTCGTGCTGACGCGAAAAGAGGCTTTTAGGGGATTGTAACTGCTGATTCGATAATTTGATTCGCAATTGAAGAAGCGGTCAACTTAAACAACCCAAATCTACCTCCAAGAGAATCTTCCCAGCCAAGGTTAAAACAGTACGACTAAACTGATATATTAAAACCGCCTATGTTTTTATTAAACCCAACACAAAAGGAGTTCGGGAAAGAGAATTCGTAAGTACCTTTATCTATGAAGTTTACAGATGGGTATGCTAGATTCACTTACTGTGTTCAGTATAATTATTCCATCTTTACAATAGACCGATAAATTTTTTTTGAAAACTACTCTGCTACAAGACTATTTAAATGAGTAATACTATTGCCATGAGGTTCTTCGTAATCTTCTTTCTTATTTATGTAATCATCTCTTGTGGACAAGATAAGAATGGGTCTTCATTAGCAAACCTGACTGTTCCAGACAAGGTAGATTTCAATTTCCATGTAAAACCCATACTTTCAGATAAGTGCTTTGCATGCCATGGTCCTGATATGGCGAATCAAAAAGGGGATTTGAGGCTGGACACTAAAAAAGGTGCATTCGAGACCGAACTTAAGTCAGGAAGGCACCCTATCGCTCCTGGAGATTTACAAAACAGTGAAGTGTATTCAAGAATTACGCAAGATGATCCTGATGAAATAATGCCTCCTCCTGAAAGTAATCTTACGCTTTCAGAACATGAAATCAAGGTACTGACGAAATGGATTGAACAGGGAGCTGAATACAAACCTCATTGGGCATTTACGCCACCCTCAGAAGTGCCCGTTCCCGAAATAGGTGAAGAAGAATGGCCTACAAATCCAATAGATAATTTCGTAGCACAAAAATTAGATATCGTTGGCCTTGACCACAGTAAAGAAGCCTCAAAAGAAGAATTGATCAGACGAGTGACGTTTGATTTGGTAGGTCTATCGCCGTCGGTAGAAGAAATTGATGATTTTGTTGGCGATTATTCTGATCATGCTTTTGAAAAAGTAGTAGACAGATTGCTCGATTCTCCCCATTACGGAGAACGGATGGCAAGTGAATGGCTTGATATATCTCGTTATGCAGATTCCCATGGGTACCAAGATGACAGACCAAGAACGATGTGGCCATGGAGGGACTGGGTTATAAATGCCTACAATAGCAACCTCCCTTATAATGATTTTGTAACCTGGCAGCTCGCTGGCGATATGTTACCTGATGCTACATTCGAACAAAAGCTTGCCTCTGGTTTCAATAGGAACCACGCTATCACTCAGGAAGGTGGCGTAATCGAAGAAGAGTACCTAACCGAGTATGCTGCAGATAGAGTACAAACTTTCGGGACTGCATTTCTTGGGATGACCCTACAATGTGCCAGATGTCATGACCACAAATATGATCCTGTATCGCAGAAGGATTATTATCAAGTGTACTCCTTTTTCAATAACATAACTGAAAGAGGTAAAATTAGCTATAGTGATCTTTCTCCTAAACCATCTATGCAGTATGAGAATGCCGTATTAGAAAATGAGGTTGAAGAAATAAAGACAATGTTGGCTCAGATAGAAATTGAGAAAGCAGCATTCCAACCCGAAATAGAGGAAAAAATACTTAAGACGTGGTATGATAATCAAAACTGGGAAGCCCTGAAATCAGAAGGGTTGTTAACTAATTACAAGCTGGATTTTATAGAGTCGGGTACCTTGAAAGATGAAGTAACACAGGCACATTTCGGAACGCTGAATTTTAAACTCCCCTTGACTTTAAAAGTCCCTCCTTTCGTTCCGGGTAAATACGGTAAAGCCCTGGAGTTTGACGGGTCTAATAATTTGGTGATTGGTGATATTGGTGACTTTGGAAATCTACAATCATTTTCATTGGGAGCTTGGATTAAACCCAACGAAACACAATCAAACACTGCGGGTATTTTGTCCAGAAGAAATGGAGAGCATAACAGATCCGGATATGGTATATACCTTGACAAAAACAATAAACTAAGAGTACAAGTCGTCGGCACACTAAATAATATGATCGATGTTCGCACCAAAAACAGCATCTCTAAAGATCAATGGACGAGTGTATTCGGTTCTTATAATGGCTCAGGAAATGCTTCTGGTGTAAGCCTATTCATCAATGGAAAAAAACAAGAAGTAGAAGTACTTTCGGACAACTTGGACCGTAAAAGTATTTATGTCGGCACCCAACTTACTATTGGTCATTGGATGATGCGTGCAAAGGAGCGAAATGAACTGACAGGTTTCAAAGGAGCAATAGATGAAGTATCGCTCTACGACAGAGAATTGAGTCCTCCAGAAGTGAAATGTTTATATGATCAAGAGCCTCAATATGATTCTGAAGCAGTTTATCAAGCGTATCTCAAAAGAGAAAACAAAGCGTATGCTAACATTAAAAACAAATCCGACAGTCTCAGGTCAATAGATACGAATATCCCCAAAGTTATGATAATGGAAGAGCTGGATAGCATCAAACCAGCTTACATCCTGGCCAGAGGCGTCTACGATGCGAAAAGAGAACGGGTAGGAAGAGGAACACCTGAAGCTATTTTGGAGTTTTCTGATCAACTACCTCAAAACCGACTTGGGCTTGCCAATTGGCTTTTCGATAAACGTAATCCTCTGACAAGTCGTGTAATCGTCAATCGATACTGGCAAATGCTTTTTGGCCAAGGGATCGTCAGCTCCCCTGAAGATTTTGGAAATCAAGGTGCTATTCCTTCCCATCCTGAATTACTAGACTGGATATCCTCAACGGTAATCAATGATGGTTGGGATATGAAGAACTTAGTCAAATTGATGGTCATGTCATCAACCTATCGCCAGTCTTCAATATTCGATGCTAAAAACCACAAATTAGACCCAGATAACATATACTTATCTCGAGGTCCTTACAAGAAGCTAACAGCGGAAATGATGAGAGATCAGGCCCTGGCCTCAAGCGGATTACTCAATAGAAAAGTAGGAGGAAAATGGGTAAAACCTTATCAGCCGCCTGGAATATGGAAAGAACTCGCCAACCAAATAGGAGAAAATAAATACCGCCAAAGTACAGGAAGTGATCTGTATAGACGCAGTATATACACCTATTGGAAACGAACTATTCCTGTGCCATCAATGCTAACATTTGATGCTGCTGAAAGAGCAATGTGCACAGTAAAAAGGCAGGCGACTAGTACGCCACTTCAATCTCTTGTATTACTTAATGATCCGCAATATATAGAGGCCTCCAGAAAGCTTGCAGAAGAGCTCATCAAAAACAATAGTGATGATCCATCTATCTGGATTGAAAATGCATTCAAAAGTTTAGTTACAAGAAGTCCTTCGATAGACGAAACAGACCTGCTGATGGATATCTATAAAGCTGAATTGGAAAGATTTGAAAAAGATGCAGAAAGTGGGCTCGATGTAATTCAAATTGGTGATTCTACTTCGAGTGAAAGTATAGATAGAAATAAATTAGCTGCGCTTACCATTGTGGTAAGTGCAGTGTTGAACTTGGATGAAACGAAGCATTCTTAAACCACTTCAAGGTAATTTAAGGAAGAGTGAAAAAACAAGAACTATGAGTGATATTTATTCAGATCATTTACATAAAATCAATAGAAGGCACTTTCTTTCAAAGTCAAGTCTGGGTATAGGCGGCATGGCTTTGGGGTCTTTGTTGGGGTGCAATCCTCTGAGTAAAAATTCTGCAAATAATAATCCAACGAGCGCATTCCAAGCTCCTCACTTTGCACCAAAAGCAAAAAGGATCATTTATTTATTTCAGAGTGGTGGCCCATCACAAATCGATTTGTTTGACTACAAACCACTTTTGATGAAAATGCGTGGTGAAGAGCTGCCAGAATCTATAAGACAAGGGCAACGACTTACCGGAATGACCTCTGGCCAATCCTCCTTCCCACTGGCACCAGCGATTTTTGATTTCAAACAACATGGCCAAAGTGGCGCATGGGTTAGTAATCTAATGCCACACACCGCCAAAGTAGTAGATGATCTTTGTTTCATTAAGTCTATGCATACTGAAGCGATCAACCATGATCCGGCGATCACTTTTTTTCAAACGGGTTCACAACAGGCAGGCAGACCAAGTATAGGTTCATGGCTCAGCTATGGGTTGGGTAGTATGAATGAAAATCTCCCGATGTTCAGTGTCTTGCTTTCCCGAGGGGCACAACGACCGCAACCGATTTACTCAAGACTGTGGGGAAATGGCTTTCTTGCTTCCTTGCACCAAGGAGTACAATTCAGATCAGGTAAAGATCCAGTATTGTATTTACAAAACCCTGATGGTATCACTGCTTCATCCAGAAGGCATGTATTGGATGTGCTTTCTGAAATGAACCAAATTAGAATGAGCGATTTCGGAGACCCTGAAATCCAGTCGAGGATCTCCCAATATGAAATGGCTTATAAAATGCAAACGTCAGTACCAGAAGCCACAGACCTCTCAGATGAACCGGAGGAGGTATTTGAATTGTATGGAGAAGATGCACGAACACCGGGCACTTATGCCGCAAACTGTCTACTTGCAAGACGCATGGCTGAGAGAGATGTAAAATTCGTCCAACTGTATCATTTGGGTTGGGATCAGCATAGTAATCTCCCTAATGAAATAAGATCACAGTGCAGGGATACTGATCAGGCATCTGCGGCCCTGGTTACAGATTTGAAAAGACGAGGACTTTTAGAAGATACATTAGTAATCTGGGGAGGAGAATTTGGTCGCACCAATTTCAGTCAAGGAAGATTAACTGAAACCAACTATGGTCGGGATCATCACCCAAGATGCTTTACAGTTTGGATGGCGGGTGGAGGAATTAAGCCAGGAATGACTTATGGAGAAACAGATGATTTTAGTTATAATATTGTCAAGGACCCTGTCCATGTCCATGATTTTCAAGCTACTATTCTACATCAGATGGGTCTCGATCATAAAAAATTAACTTATAAGCACCAGGGAAGAAGATACAGGTTGACTGATGTGCATGGGCACGTGGTCAAGGATATATTGACGTAGTCAAAACAATCTTGAGAGTCCAAATGAAATATACAGTACATATTCTCTCATTCATATTATTACTAAGCTCTTGTAGTGATCTAAATCAAGAGTCAGGTTCGGGTACATCAGTAAAAATGCCCGAATTAATCGATTACAATATCCACGTCAAGCCTATTTTTTCCGATAGGTGCTTTACATGCCATGGTCCGGACAAGGCCAATCAAAAGGCTGGACTTGCTCTCTTTGAATCAGAAAGCGCATACTCCGAGCTGAAAGAAAATCCAGGTATTTCGCCATCATTCCAGGTAAAATAGAGAAAAGTGAAGTAATTAATAGAATCATGACTACCAGTGAAGAAAAGATGATGCCTCCACCAGAATCAAATCTAAAATTGAGTAATTATGAAAAGGATCTAATCACCAAATGAGCGTATTATTGAAGTTCAAAACAAATTAAATAACCGACCAAGAAAGAGGTTTGGGTACAAAACACCCAATGAAGTTTTTGCGAAAATATTGGACAAT
>JBLIDB010000150.1:0-12102 GCA_047634015.1 Saprospiraceae bacterium | reverse complement strand
AAGTACCGGGATTATATAATGTTGGAGATTCGCCATTTTATTTTCATGGAGCGTGCAAAAACACTTTAGATGACGTAATAGATTATAAGCTAAAAGCAATATCAGAAAATAGCAAAGCATCTCAAGAAGATATTTCTTCAAAATTTTTACCCAGAACACTAACTCTGAGGGAAAAGGAGCAACTGATTATGTTTATTAAAGAGGGCTTACGTGATCCAGATTTGTTAAGATTTAAACCTACAAAAGTAGTATCGGGATCTTGTTTTCCTAATGCTGACGAATTATCAATTTATGTTTTGGGATGTAACTAAAATATAATTATGGACAGCATAACGCAGGCAGTTTTAGGAGCGGCAGAAAAATCAATTGATGCAATTATACTTGAGAATATTGATTAGTATAATTATCATTCACATATATACTTAGAAGTCAGAAATTTAAATGAATATCAATATGCAAAGCGAAACACATTATAATACAAGAAGCGGATGGCTTAGGGCAGCCATACTTGGAGCCAATGACGGAATCTTGTCTACTGCAAGTATTATAATTGGGGTTGCCGCCGCAAGTACGACAAGGGAACCGATTGTGCTCGCAGGAGTGGCTGGGCTTGTGGCCGGAGCGTTATCTATGGCAGCAGGTGAATATGTTTCGGTCAGTTCTCAAAGCGATATAGAAGAAGGTGACCTTAATAGAGAAAGAAAGGAATTAGAAGAAACGCCTCATGAAGAATTGATAGAATTAGCAGGAATATATGAGGGAAGAGGTCTTGATAAAATTTTGGCTTTAGAAGTAGCCAAGCAGTTGACCGCACACAATGCACTAGAAGCACATGCGAGAGATGAATTAGGAATTAATGAAATTACTCAAGCTAAGCCGCTGCAAGCAGGGCTATATTCAGGCATTGCATTTACAGCTGGTGGTTTATTTCCCGTGATTGCAGCTATGATTGCTCCTATGAAATATATGGAATACATACAATATGGTTTTGCCTTGTTGATTCTTATTTTTTTAGGGATTTTCGCTGCCAAAGCTGGGGGCTCAAGTATTCAAAAGGCAGTAATCAGAATTGCATTTTGGGGAACTTTGGCTATGGGCATTACTGCACTTATAGGCTATCTATTTGGTGTTAATATGATTTAATTATAATTATGGACAGTATAACACAAGCAGTTTTAGGTGCCGCGATAGGAGAAGCAGTAGCGGGGAAGAAGATTGGATATAAAGCAGCAGTTGTGGGAGCAATTGTCGCTACTATTCCAGATCTGGATGTACTGTTCATTCCTTTTCTTGGAGAACTTCAGAAAATGAGTTTTCATAGAGGATATAGTCACTCTATAGCATTCTGCATACTTGCTTCTTTTCTGATCGCTATAGCTATGGGTAAGATAAAGTGGGTAGGGGACTTGTCATTTCGAAAGGCATATTTACTTTCCTTTTTTGCGCTTTTTACGCATGTCCTTTTAGATGCATTTACTACTTACGGTACGCAGCTATTATTGCCCTTGTCAGATTGGCGTGTTAGTTTCGACAGCATTAATATTATCGATCCTTTTTATACGATTCCACTATTAATCGGCGTAGCCGTCAGTCTTTATTTTTACAATTTTAATGATCCCAAGCGTTCAAGTCCGAACAATATAGGGTTGATTATAAGCTCTATTTATCTCTTATTCACCTTAGCCAACAAGCAGCATATTCAGAGAGAATTCTATACACAGCTAAAATCCCAAAACATTCCGTCTTATGGACTTCTTACCGTACCCGTCAAAATAGGGAATATGCAATGGTATGGTGTTGCAAAAGATGCATCGAATCTCTATATCGGAAAGTATGATATACTTACCGATAATGAAATTGACTTTCATTCTTTCCCTATCAACAACCAGTTACTGAATGATATAGATCCAGATTTAGATCGTAGGTTGAATTGGGTGTCACAAGGATACTATACAGTTGCTGAAAAGGATGATGTGATAAGAGTATACAATATGCAATGTGATATGCAAGGCGTTAGAACCTATGGAGATTATAAGGCGCCCACGGCTTTCTATTATCAGATTACTCCTACGAATGGAAGCTTTGAGTTATCTACAGGAATGCATATGGAAGAGGAGTAAAGATTGTAGTAAGTACGTTTAAGTGAATCCCTATTGAACAGAAATTATAGTGTAAAAACCTCTCCCATAAATAAAGCCCGAAGAGGTTTAGGTGCCGGCCGCCAAAGCTCGATGCCAAAAGAATCAAACGCGTCAGACTGTTTTATAAGAATAAGAAAATGACTGTAAAGGAGATCTGTGAGTTGGCAAGTGTGAGTCTGGCAGCGTTGTATAAAGACCTTCATTCAGCCTAAACGTTTTCGTATCCCTGTCGTAGCGCCTCAAAGAGAAGAAATCTGCCCTGTGATTATAAAGGTATACTAAGGTTAATTGAGCATTCTTATTCATATAAATAGATTCATTAAGATCCCAAACTTATGTGTTCATTATTCTTTTCAGGAGGAGAATATTGGTGAGGCATAGACATATGTTTGGAGTCGAACACAAATGGATTACTGGGCAGTCGCCCTAAGCCTCATGTTGAAGACTACGATTAGAATATCTCGTCTCAAGCAACGAGATATTCTATTTATCCTTGACTATTATTGTATATTGGAACCTTCGATTCTGCAACGTTTTCTCTTTTAGTTACCTTGATTTTGTTTTAAATCCATAGCGTTCAAGAAGTTCATTTAAGTGCTAAGCTGATATAACTGGACTTTTCTTATCAAGTGTCCAGTTTCTATATTTATTTTTTGTTCAACAACGTAAATGCAAAAAACTCCATCATCTTTTCAACTTCTTCAAAATTGTGATCCTTTACTACTACATCTGTAAGTCTTGGGAGATGTCGAGCAAAATAAATATGATTATTAGCCATTTCGAATAAGTTGCTGGCAAGGGCACGAGGGTAGGGGAATTCCGGGTTCAGCTCTCCAATCACAGCCGCCACTTTTTCTGACAGTTTTTTATAATTGAGAAAAAAACCTTCGGTGTTCTCCTTGTCTACCGATTTGGTGTGATAAGCCTTTGTTCCTTCTGCAATGATGATGTTGTGTAGGATGTTCTCGTTTACGTATTCAATGGATGGATTCTCTTTCGAGGCATATACAAGGGTTTTGATGATGATTTCTAGGCGGCGTTTGGGGTCCTCGACATTCATAGTGTTGATGTCAATCAGATAACTCACCCACTCCCAGTACCATGACACCAAGTACAATAGGAGCATGTGCTTGTTTTCAAAATAGCGATACACCGATGCCTCAGTGGAATTCATCCCTTTTGCCAAGTTTTTAAAATTAAAAGCCTCAAAGCCAATCTTATCAATCAGAAGAATGCTGTGTTTGATGATTTTTTGCCCCAACAGAGTCTCTTGTGGGTCTCTTTGGTACAAGCCCTCATTTAAAGTGATTTTGATACCTATGGACATGAATAGCGTTTTTTATAGGGTGACTTGATGTTCTGACTCAGGTTAACCACTTCGCGATTTCAAAAGGAATCGGGCATGCATTAACATTTGGGGCACAGAAAGGATTCTATACAAAATTAATAAAAATGACTTACCTGTCGAACGCCGAAGCAAAACATTATTTAGTGATAGTTATACTATTGTGTATAAAAGTATATATATTTGGCATATTGTCTTCCGGCTTCAAGTATTCAAGTTGGTAAAGTGTTGTGTTTTAAAATACTTCTTAATTGAGAACATAATGGTGGTCTTAATTCTATTTCAAGATTTCAAATAAAAGGAAATGAACAAAGAAGGAAACAATAAAAAAGTGGAGCTTACCATTCGAATGGCTTCTTTTGGCTTTAACTTAATTTCTTAGAGAATGATTGTCTCCAATTTTTTATCCAATTTTTTTAGAGGATATCAATACTTTACTACTACTACTACTAAAAACGGATTGTTTAATACCATCTCTCTGGAACCAGATCAAAAAAAGGTAATATTCAATAATGTTGCGGAAGTAAAATCACCAATAGTTTTCGAAAGAAAATTGAATGCTTTTTTCAAACAATTCCCTATGACTCATCGTGTAGCAATTATAGGTAATTCCATTTTTAAATCTATAGAAACTGTTCAGATTCTTGAGAGTAAGATAAAGCAGCTTGCCCACCGACCTACAATGGAACTTATCAATATTATGGAGCTATCAGCTATGGATCAATATTATGATGTAGCCTATAATTCTAATTATCTCAAAATTTTAACCAGAAACAGGATTAAAGACTTGAAGATTTCTCTAAGGAAGCAAAAGGTTTCTGCGGATTTGGTCCATTTGAATATCATCCCTATTTGCGGAAGAGATTATTCCATAGAGCTCCTTGATTATATTAAGAAAGAGGATTTTCAATTGGTCGTAATGAATGAGTCATCTTTCGAGGATTTAAAATATTTTTTAGGAAAAGGCACCAAAAATTCGCCCAACAATCGTAAGTTTTATAAACCGGTTTTTGTGGTGTAGCAGTTTGAAAAAAGATATGTTAGAATAACTTAATAATTACTATCTCCAGTACATGTTAGCATTAGAGTAGGCGCTGCCCTCCCAAAATCGATAACAAGAAGATCAAGCGCCTCAAACAGCTTTATAAGAGGAAGGATATGACCTTAAAGGAAACCTGTGACTGGGCAGGTGTGACTAAGGGGACCTTTTATAAGTATTTGAAGTAATATGGGAACTACACAATCTATATCATTTCATAATAAAAATAACCTACTGAATTTGCATTATTAGGGAATTGGATTAGTATCTTTTTATCAAAGTAAATAACTTAAAAGAATGACTGAGCGCTATAGATTTCTATAATTTTTTGATCACTTACTTCCAGCACATCAATGCATCTATTTGGCCTTTCTTCTTTCTAAAGATAGTACCATTCCTTGGATGAAGAATTGGCTGATTATTATATGGAAATAACAGATGAAATTTGAAGGAGTACGAGATTATTAAAAGGAGCTCTTAACAAGAGCGTATTAACTACCCTCTAAACTTCCCTATCCATCGTACCTCTACACCTTTGAAATCTAATATTTCGTAACATACTCCTGCACTACATTGTGGTCCGCCACGCCGCTCTCCAAAGAAGAGCTGGAAGGTATGCTTGTAATTGGGTTTGTATCGGAATGTATTGCCGAGATAGAGTCTTTTGGATTGGCCGTCTTTGATAATAAAGGGATCATTGGTTAATTCTCCTAAGATGGAATAGAAATACTTAGAGCTGACATTGAGTCCAAGAAGAAGATTGAAATTATAAAGGCCATCAGCACCTCTATCAAAAGACTGATATTCAACTTCTGGTAAGAATCTAATCTTCTCATTAATTCCAATATCGGAATATAGTCCTATAGAAAGACGATCATTTTCTCCTTTGAACGGGTCTTGACTATAATCTATAAATGCTTTATAATCTATATTGGCATTGAGAGAGGACTGCACTTCAAAGAAGTATTCTCGAAATGAAAAGGAGTTGCTACCAAATTGATTCACAGCTAAGGCATGATTAAAATTGAGTATAGTACCGTTTTTTAGATTATAAAGAAGATCTATTTGATAGCCTTCTTCATTAGTCGGATTCGAGACATGGATACTTCTATTAAGTACTCTGTAAGTCTGTTGCTTGACGCCTGCAGGTGGTTCATTGATGCCCGCGCCGAGGACAAAATTATTGTATTTCTTGTATTCTGTAGTAAAGCTAAATGAACCTTTGTATCCTGACACGCCGGTATATAGTGCGTAATCACCATTCTCAAGATCAGTGGCATACTCTCCGTAGTAATCTAATCCACTTACAATCGACCCATTTAGTAATCCACTTAGGTAATTTTGACTCTGACCATTAGATTGTTCTCGTCGCATAAATATTACCCCTGCTTCTTGCCCTTTGATATATTTCACTTTTGATGAAACTGCCGTAACCAAATCTGTCCTTCTTTCAGACCTATCGAAAGTAGGAGGTAGGACATTGTTAAGTACATCTGCCCTTATAATTTGGAACGTCGCTTTTTTAGTTCGGTATTTGACAGAAGCACCTAAGAGATCTCTATGAAAGTAATTCCGGGATCTAAAGCCAATGTCTTCTAAGAGGGCACCAGGTATCTCAAAAGATCGCATAAGAAGCCCACGACCTAATGTTTCATAGAAATTACCGAGTTTGATATCCCACTTTTTCTTTTTATATCCCAGTGTCAGTTGAGAAAGATCAAAATAGCTACGACCATCGAAGGAGGTATGATATTGTTCTATTGTAGAGGATATACTAAACCCTTTTTTTCTATAATCTATTTCCGCTCTATCATATATCGAAGGGAAAAAATCTGCAGACTCATCTGGTAACTTTCCGTATTGAAACTCTGAAAAGTTAGAAATGCTAATCTGTGCATTTACTCCAATATACCCAAAAAGGAGAAAGAGGTATACGTATCCGATTCTGTAATATCTCATTCTAAATGCGCTTCGATGGCCGCTTTAATATCCTTTTCATCTCCAGAGCTAAAGCCTTCGTGAACATAGACTACTTCGTTTTCAGCGTTTAGAATTATTAACGTTGGAAATGCCTGATATTGATAGGTATTCATTATTTCACAATCTATATCTTTTAGAATGTGATAATCAATATTGAGATTATTAGCGACTGCAGGTACGCGGGATATACTTCTAGGCCCATCACAACTGATACCAATCATCGTTAAACCGTTATCTTTGTATTGATTATAGATATCATTTAATTTCGGCATTGCTTTAGTGCAGGGTTTGCACCAAGTTGCCCAAAAGTCTATAACTGTCAATTTAGCACCTTGGATTTCTGACAGACTTACTTGTTCGTTGTCAAGATTATCTAATGTAAAATCACCTATTTCCTGAGCCTGAATAGTATATAAAAAAGACATCGAGAGCAAAATCATCGACGTCTTTAAAGTTTTTTGTAATATTTCCATCTTATTCTAGTAAACCAGTAACGATCTCAATTACCTCATCAAGGTTGTTTGTAGCGATGCTATTACCTTTATAGACGATCTTACCTGCTCTATTTACAACAACTAATCGATCATATGTAGTACCAAAGTCTTTAGCCATCTTAGCTCCCTTTACCCCAAGTGGAAAGGTTATTCCTGTGGTGTTTTGAAAACTATTAACACCAGCATCATTGCCTTCCCATTGATCAGCACCGATCATAGCAAAATTCTCTTTGTCCTTGAACTTTTGATATAGTTTGGATTCAATAGAAGGTCCTACTGCCTTACAGGGAGGGCAGTTATAGCCAAAGAAGAATATAACTAAGTTCCTGTCTTCGAAATCTTCAGATACGATTGTCTCTTCATTCGTGGTCATAATAGAAAAAGTAGGTGCATCACCCAGGTCATTTTCATCATTATCGTCGTCGTCATCACCCATCATATCGACATTGGGCACTTTGATTTCTGGTTCATCATCAGTGCTGCACGAATAGGTAGTCATTAAGGCTGCGAAAAGCAAGAAGTATAAAAGGTTATTAATTTTCATAATTTGATTTTTACTTATTACCACAAAGAAACGAAATTGGTTGCTTCTCTATTTTGTTTTATTCAGCATAACTTATCTGTTCAATACGAGAATTATAGACAATTGGATCAATTCAAGTCCGATTTACTTCCCATAATACTGCGGTAACACATGACTCAGCAACTGTTTACGGCTACTACCTTTTGAATTCTCTAGTTCATTTCTGCCGAAGGTCGGATTTAATACCCAAATTTGAGTTTTTTATTTTACGCCATATCCATTCTGAAAGCTTTTCAAAATATGAAGACTATAAGTGCCAAGATCTTTATCTTCATTACCGTCTTAGTAGATGTTATAGGTATCGGGATTATCATCCCTGTTATGCCCACGTTGATAAAGGATCTTACTGGACGAGATCTAAGTGAGGCCTCTGCCTATGGAGGGGGGCTATTGATTGCATTTGCGAGTATGCAATTTTTATTCGCTCCCGTCTTAGGAGAGCTATCGGATAAATTTGGACGTCGACCAGTCCTCCTTTTGTCACTATTCGGTCTAAGTATTGATTATCTTATTCATGCATTTGCACCTACTATACTGTGGCTTTTTATAGGTAGGTTTTTAGCAGGGATTGGGGGAGCGAGTTTTACGGTTGCCAATGCTTATATGGCAGATATTAGTTCACCATCTGAGAAGGCGAAGAATTTTGGTTTACTTGGAGCGGCTTTTGGTTTTGGATTTATAATTGGACCCAGCATAGGAGGCATATTTGGTGCGATAGATGTGAGGCTTCCTTTTTTTATTGCTGCTGGACTCACATTTCTGAATTTTCTATTTGGGTATTTCTTAGTGCCTGAATCTCTTGCACCCGAGAAACGTCGTGAGATTGATGTAAGAAAAATGATCCCTGGTGTTTCGTTGGCTAAGGTTGGCAAATATGCGGGCTTAGGGAGCTTAATATTTGCGTTTTTCCTTGCTAATATTGCTGGGCAAACGCTCCCTGCTATTTGGTCTTTCTTTACCATGGAAGTATATGCTTGGAATGAAGCCGAAGTAGGGTATAGTCTTACATTTATTGGGATTTTGGTTGCTATAGTTCAAGGAGGGCTCATTGGCATTTTTGTTAAGAAATTTGGAGAACACAAGACGGTTATCTTTGGCTTTTCACTTTGGACAATTGGAATGTTTCTCTTCGCGCTGGCATCAGAATCATGGATGATGTATTTGTTTCTAATACCTTACGCTTTGGGTGGTGTTGCCGGCCCTACACTTCAAGGAATACTTTCTAATCAGGTTCCAGAAAATGAACAGGGTAATCTGCAAGGAGCATTGACCAGTATGTTGAGTCTTACTACTATTATCGGTCCTGCTATTGCAACTGGTTTGTTTTATGCCTTTACAGGAAATCATGCGATTACTTATTTTCCTGGTGCTCCATATATAGCTGGAGGACTATTGTTGCTAAGTGCTACTGTGATGGTGATACTTTCGTTGAGGAAAAGGAAAGATGGGGTTAGGTTGTTTCTTTGGTATGGATCTAAGGAATAGTTATGGCAATTTCTTTGTTCCAGAACGAAATCCTATAAAGACGTTATTTTATAGTCAGAGTGGCCAAACGCAGTATGTGTATAGTTTGTGCTTTAGTCCAGTATGGACGTCAGGGGCTTTATAATTATGCAATAGTCTAAAATCTATTGTATAAGGCGGTTGCCCTTATTTTTTGCTTAAAATAATTTAAAAGATTCCGCATCAAACATCCCTTTATCACTAATTTTGATTTTAGGAATTACTAATAACGCCATAAAGGAAAGTGTCATAAAAGGAGCGCTCAGAGTACTTCCTAAAGACTTTGTAAATAGATCGATTTCAGCATACTCATAGCCTACTTCTTCGCAAGAGCGCTCACTCATCAATCCCGCTATAGGAAGCGCAAGATGATGAGATTCATTTAGTCCTACTGCTGATAACCCTCCTTTTGATGCTACTAAGAGATTCACAGCGCCTGCAATACTTTCATCATCAACACCCACAACAATGATATTGTGTGAGTCATGCGCCACAGAGCTTGCAATAGCGCCATTATTGAGACCAAAACCTTGTATAAAGCCCAATGCAATAGGTGCTTTTTGGTAGCGATTTACAACCGCAATTTTTAGAATATCATTTTCTATATCTACTATTGAATTCCCATCGCTGGAAGGAAGGTGATAGCTTTCTTTTTCTGTGATCAATTCGCCACCTATCGCCCTGATTACTGGGAATGGTTCTTCTTGAGCTTTGATTTCGAAGTTGGTAGGATTGACTTCTTTAGCATTGAAGTTATTTATAATCGAATGTGATTTCTTGGGTAGAAGACATGAGCCATTTTCTATAAGATCAGAACCATCGATATAGGTTGAAATTACTTCAAATGATTGTAAGTCTTTTACAATTATAAAATCAGCAGGATCTCCAACGCTTAGAATTCCAGATTTTAAATCGTAATGCTTCTTTGGGTTTATACAGGCTATTTGTAAGATATCATAGAGGTTGTACCCCAATTCCAAAGACCGTGATACAAGCTGATTAATATGACCTACCAATAAGTCATCAGGATGCTTGTCATCACTACAAAACATAGTTGTTGAAGGATTAGAGCCTATAAGTGTGTGTAAAGCATCGAAATTCTTAGCCGCACTTCCTTCTCGGATGATAATCTTCATACCATACTTAATCTTATCTAATGCCTCTTCTAACGTAAAGCATTCGTGATCTGTTGAGATGCCTGCTGCTATATATTTCTGTGCATCTACTCCTCGAAGTCCGGGGGCATGGCCATCGATTTGCTTTTGTGCGTCTTTGGCATGTTGAATTTTTAAGAGAATTTCCGCATCAGAGGCCAAGACTCCAGGATAGTTCATCATCTCAGATAGGTAGTGTATATCGGGAGATGCAAGCAGATCCTTGATAGCATCGGCATTAATAGTTGCACCCGCGGATTCAAATGAAGTTGCAGGAACGCAACTTGGCGCTCCGAAGTGAAATTTCATTTTTGCGTCTCGCGCATTTTTAATCATATAATGTACCCCTTCGACTCCCATAACATTGGCGATTTCATGAGGATCTGATACCGTTGCTATTGTTCCATGTCTAAGCGCTATTCTTGCAAATTCATAAGGTACAAGCATAGAGCTTTCTATGTGGATATGAGCATCAATAAATCCAGGCATTATAAAACGTTCTGGAGCAGACGGAAGTTCAATTATGGATTGAATGACTCCATCCTCCACTTGGAGCTCGCCAGGATAAGTTCTTCTTCCTTCAATATCGACAATATGGCCTTGTATCTTTTTTTGCATGGATCAATATTAGTCTGAATTTGACCTTCTGTTGAAGTAAACGCACGAATATTTATTAACATATTAAAAACTAGGGGTATACGTTAGGTTTATATACGTATTTGGATTACTATTTTTGCGTAAGAAATAGGACGATTTCAGGACTCATATTTCGTTGCCACCCACCTGGCAAATGACTTCTAGCTGACTTTCTTATCTTTTCTCATGTATAAATGAGGGCAAACCTCACAGTTGTATATTGTACATTGTACTATAGGGGGACAAAGTATCGAGTTGGTCTTAATTGTAATGAATCTTTCTTGTTTTAGGGTTCAAATGGACCTTTCACATTCAACCATTATGAAACACATCTATACACTATTATTTTTTCTGTTAAGTGGATTACATCTTATTAGTCAAGAGATCCAGATAGGCCAGGGCCTTTACGAAGGAGTAACAGTCTCATCAAGTTCTGATGACGAAACTGGTGAGCGAACACTCATGGCAAGTGGATATCTACCAAACTTAAATGCTGCATCGCGATTCTTATCACAAGCAACGTTAGGTGCGAGTTACGATGAAATTGTAGCGCTTAGTCAACGAAGTATTGAGAACTGGATGGATGAACAAATGAGCTTACAACCATCTTTTCGTCTCGAAGATTATATCTATAATCTTCATGAGCGAAAGGTAGATTCAATAAATCTTTACTTCCCAGACCCCGAGGACCCGCATACGATCTTTAACACTGGTTTGGATGACTGGTATTTTGATATAGCATGGTTCCAGTATGCGATGACCAGTAATGATGATTTAAGACAGAGGATTGCTTTAGCATTGAGTGAAATATTTGTAATCAGTCGCGAGTCAGATTTTGAGAATAATCCTTACGCATTAGCACATTACTATGATTTGCTTGTAGATAATGCCTTTGGTAATTATCGCTCATTAATGGATAGCATTACCTATAACCCTGCGATGGGTGTTTATCTCTCCTTCATGAATAATCCTGCTACAGATACCATGGATGGTGATAAGATATTTCCAGATCAGAATTATGCGAGAGAGATCATGCAACTTTTTTCTATTGGACTTTATGAATTGAATAATGACGGTACAGAAAAAATAGATGCTCAAGGTCAATCTATTCCAACATATTCGAATACAGATATCGAAGGTTTATCTGGAGTGTTTACAGGACTCTCTTGGGGAGATGGTGACTATTTTGGGACAAGATCCAAGAATGATTTTAGTTACTCTGTTCCG
>JBLIDB010000149.1:0-12457 GCA_047634015.1 Saprospiraceae bacterium | reverse complement strand
TTTTATTAGCTCACAACATGCTGGACACACGAAAAAACTCTCGAGATCACTCAACATCGGTGCTCACTTTCTAATTGACACCAACCTAAAAAATGCAAAGTCCTTAGGCATAGATCATGAACATGGTATTCCTCTTGGAATGGAATTACTCGGCTACGAAAGTGATACTGTTATGCCTACTGCCTTAGTTCTTGATAAGAACAATCTTATTATTTATTCTAACCTAACAGACGTCTATAGAGTCCGTCCAGAACCTTCCGAATTTATAAACATTTTAAAAACCCAACTTTAATAACTTTATTCCTTTACAGGAAATAAAAAAGTTCTATAATCTTCCACGGACATAACCTTTGATCGACTATAGAACAAAGGAAAAAAAGCATCCTTTGCCCATAAATCAAATAAGTTTCTATAATGCGGATGTTCAGGATTTCCATTTTGACCAGGAGTATTAGTCGCTAAGCAATGATCCCAATCTACAGCGTCTACGATCATCCTAAAAGATCCTCCTGAGGGTTGATTATCTAATCCACCTGTGCTATTTACGGTATAACTATTTCCTCCTCTTGGCGCTGGACCTACATCAAGCATTGATCTAAGAGATGGATTGACAGCATTGCTCAGCGGGTGCTTCAGTAGAATATGTTTGTATTTTTCCTGACCGTACTGCCATTCATTCATCTCTGGACCTACTCTCTTACTTAGTATTTCTGTTGCACTCTTAAGAGCAGATAAAAGTACCTCGTTTCTTCCATCAATTGGATCCACTCCGAAATCACCATCTGGCAAAATTAGAAATTCGATTACACGTTTAATCTGCCAAGAAATATAAGGTTGTGCCTCTTTAGGTACCTTCAAATCAACAACGTTAATTTTCAATTGTCTCTCGAGTTCATTATAAATACCGGCACCAATAGAGTTGGGCTCCAGATTATAGTCCCATGATCTCAAGTATTCTATTGCCCTCGTCACCATTGCATCATCGGAAGAAAGGCCTTTATATAATGGAACAATCTGCCTCGCAGGAATTGATAAATAATCCGTTTGCAAGGCTGCCATATCAGCAAGGCTATGACTCTGACCGTTTGCGAGTACTTCTCTAACCCTATCTCCACGATATGGATCCGACCATTGATGAGAAACCACATTCCAATGTTTATAATCTTGAGGCGTTACATTTTCATTAGAAGTATTTATAATTCCATCGCTTGGATTATATATTGATGGTTTCGAAATTATGGGAATATAGCCAGACCATTCATATCTCCCATCTCCAGGGACTGGTATCATTCCACTCCACCCATTCCGAATAGGCGCTATCCCAACAGCTTGCCATCCTATATTACCCTCTTTATCCATCCAGACCATATTCTCCCCAGGGATATTGCTATAGTTACATGCTTCTTTGAATTCTTCCCATGACTTCGCTTGATTCATTCTAAGGCTGGCGAGATAAGGCGAACCGCCGACTTCGAGCCAACCACATCGTATTGCATACCCCACATTATTTGCCTCATCAATCTTAGTTACTGGACCATGTCTTGTATAAGCATGATTCACAATAGTTGGATCGGCATATCCTTTAACATAAATCGTGTCTGATATCAATCTCATATCCTCCCATCGACCTTGATATTTATATTGGTGCGGATTATCCGGATTCAATTCATAGACATAGAGATCTTCAGCATCCGTTCTGTATACCGTTAATCCCCACGCCCCATGTTGGTTATGCCCTATAGATATTCCTGGTATTTCTGGTTCACCACCACCTATAACATCCCAACCGGGTGCGACAAGGTGTGCCATATATCTGAGTGAAGGCGTTGATTGTCTCCGATGCGGATCATTTGCCATAATTGGATAACCGGACTCGGTACGAGACCCATCGATCACCCAATTATTACTCCCTATATCACTCATCTCATCCTTGAGCCATTCATTATGATCTCTAAGATCTTCAGAGGCCAAGTCATGATACGACTCATTTTTATTCTGTTGACTTGCGATAATATCTTCAGGCTCGAATTTGATCGTTCTCCTAAAAGCATGATATGGGGCGATTACATCTTCTGCCAAAATAAGATCAATATTGATACTTGGATCTATCGTGAGATTGGGTTCTTTCGGATGAAACCATCCGGCATCTTTTACTTTTTCTTCACCAATAAGCGCTACCGCTTTTAATGCCCTGATCTCTGCATCAATATTCCCTAATAGTCCCTGATGTCTTGAGATCACTACTGCGGGGGTCCAAAATTCAGGTTCTATACCCAATAATCTAAATTCTATTGGTAATTCCTCTTTGTTGCCTTTTATGTAAGTAATATAAGCATTCACCCCTTCGACATATGCTTCTATTATTCCCTTACCATTAGCATGATAATGGTTCATCTCTTGATCCATATCTCCTCGAAACTGGAATAGCCGAGTTCCAATGTCCCTTTCTAATTCTCGCTCTCCTAATATCTCAGCAACTGTTCCCGTAGCCTGACGACGCCATATTTCAAATTGAAACAATCGATCCTTGGCGGCGTAATATCCTTGCGCAAAAAACAAATCATGCTCATTTTGTGCGTAGATATGTGGCACACCCCAATGGTCAGTAATAATTTCAACACTATCTATGAGGGCACCTATTTCTCGAATGTCTTGTGCAGTTAAAACAATAGAATTCAAAAACCCAATGACAATAATTAGAAGACGGATAGATCGCATAACAAAGTTGATTTTATTGAAAGGGGAAGATAAACAAGACACCCGACTTAATGTATTGAATTGATTTAAGAATACAATGACTATCTGCGAGTCAAGCATTATGAACATTGATTTTTAGCTGGCATTCCCGCCCTCTTCGAAGTTCTCTGTTTTCGGGCCTTGGGCTCGACTCTACGAGCTCATTCGTTCATCCCATAGCTATGGCTATACACCCGCCTGTCCAGCCGGCAGAACACAAAATGAGCTTCGTCAACAATCATAATCCTACACGCTCGATTTAGCCCTCCATTATTATATCACTTCGTTTTAAAAAAGAATAGACTTAATATTCCCTGTTCCAAATCAATATCCTCATATTGAAGAGATTTAAGAATACAATGACTATCTAAGAGCTAAGCATTATAGATATAGAACCTGCCTATGCTGGCAGGCAGGCTTCAGCTATTTTTCGTGCCATAGCAACGGCTATGAAACTCAAAATGAGCTTTGCCAATAACCATAAGTAACTGTGAATTAGTAGTTGGTGATTTCGACGAGTTTATTTTGGTCTTTGTTGTTGCTTTTATGAAAGATAATTGTTGATACTTTGACTGAATTAAAGTGAAAAATAAGGGTAAAAGAAGCCGTCCAAATCTGTAATTTATTATTTTACCGTTACGAAGCCTTCACTCTCGATTTAAACCTCCATTCCTACATCACTTCCTCAGTACGAATTCAATATTTCAAAAAAATCTACTTATATGAAAAACATACTCTGCGCCCTCTCCCTAATAATTACATTAGGCCACGTCAGCAATGCAAATTCACTTACTCAGTCACTTGATTCAGATAATACATTCTTAGGCCAATGGTCTATAGATATAGCAGAAGGCGGCGTTGGATGGTTGAATATACATGAAGATCAAGGTTTCTTAGATGCAGAGCTTATGTGGATCGGCGGTAGTGTTACTCCTATAGCTCATGTCTATCTTAAAGATGATAGAACTATCGTTCTTACCAGAACTGAAACTGTTAAAAAAGGAAAAGACAGTAATGGTATTGAGCGAAGTCATACAATCACATATACTATCACAGCAACCCATGGACCAAACGGCACTCTAATTGGTGAAATGGTTGCTCCCACATGGGAAGGTAAAGGTGAGCAAAGACGGACATTTATAGGTAAGCGTACTCCGGCAATACCCGCGCGTCCAAATTTGTCTAAAGTCAAATACGGAAGTCCTATCTCACTATTTAATGGAAAGAATCTTGATGGGTGGCGAATTATAAATCCAGAACAACCTAATGGATTTAAGGCCGTAGATGGAATTCTTGTTACAGACCCTGTTCAACCAGAAAATGGAGATCACCTATACTATGGAAACCTTAGAACAGATAGAGAATTTGAAGATTTTAATTTGAAATTAGAAGTCAATATTCCAGAAGAAAATAATAGTGGTGTATATCTCCGTGGATTGTATGAAATTCAGGTTTATGATTCTTACAAAAAGAAGCTTGACCCACATCATATGGGAGCTCTGTATAGTCGGATTACCCCAACTGTTTCTGCTGAAAAGCCCCACGATACTTGGCAAACTATGGATATCACTTTGTGCGATCGTCATGTCACAGTCATTCTAAATGGAACTATAATTATAGACAATCAAGCTGTAGACGGACCCACAGGAGGTGCAATCAGTTCGGATGTATTGGCTCCAGGGCCTATCTACTTACAGGGAGATCATGGAAATGTATTGTATCGAAACATAATTTTAACTCCAATTATAAAATAAAGGCGCAAATCAAAAATCATTCCATCTAAGAACCAAGTTTATAAAGCCTGCCCTATGTATAAAATTAAAATGTCTTATAATGGACCATTTATAATGCTATTGAAGCTCACTCTACTTTACATAGTATTCTTATCTATCGGATGCGATTCAAAACAAGAATTACCACCCAATGAATATGAGGCAGATGTTATCGTATATGGAGGCACTTCCGCGGCTATTACTACTGCAGTTCAGGTTGCAAAAATGGGGAAGTCTGTAATTGTAGTCTCTCCAGATATTCATCTTGGTGGACTTTCTTCAGGTGGCTTAGGTTGGACAGATTCCGGTAAGAAAGATGCTATTGGTGGTTTATCCAGAGAGTTTTATCACAGAGTATGGAAACAATATCAAGATGACTCGTCATGGAAGTGGCAAACAAAATCCTCCTATGCTAACGCAGGTCAAGGAACTGCCGCAATAGATGGAAACAAACCCACACAATGGCGATTCGAACCACATGTGGCAGAACAGGTTTTTGAAGATTTTATAATTGATTACAAAATTCCTGTTCATAGAGATGAATGGCTGGAGCGCCAATCAGGTGTTATAACTAAAGATGGTGCTATCTCATCATTTACTACTCTAAGCGGGAAAACGTATCATGGAAAAATGTTTGTTGATGCTACTTATGAAGGTGATCTAATGGCAGCATCAGGAGTCTCATACCATGTCGGAAGAGAAGCAAATAAGGTATATGATGAAAACTGGAACGGTGTCCAGACAGGCACATTGGATCACAAACACTGGTTTATGAGTGATATCTCTCCGTACAAAATACCAGGTGACCCTTCAAGTGGTTTATTACCTCTTATCTCTACAGAAGAGCCTGGAATCAGAGGAGAAGGAGATCAAAAGGTACAAGCATATTGCTTTCGTCTTTGCTTGACGAACCAAGCTAAAAATAGAAAGCCTTTTCCTAAACCTGAAAATTATAATCCGGCTCGCTATGAGCTTTTAACCAGAGTTTATGAAACTGGAAGGCGTGATCATTTTGAAAAATTCGATCCTATGCCCAATAAAAAAACGGATACCAATAATCACGGTCCTTTAAGTAGTGATTACATAGGAATGAATTATGACTATCCTGAAGCGAGCTATGAGAGAAGACAAGAGATCATCACAGAACACGAGCTTTATCAGAAGGGTTTATTATACTTCATCTGTAATGATCCAAGTATTCCTGAGGATATTCAATCTGAATATAAAAAATGGGGCCTTGCCAAAGACGAATTCGTTGATAATGATAACTGGCCACATCAACTCTATATCAGAGAAGCCCGGCGTATGATTGGCGAGTATGTTACAACAGAACACGATGTTACTTCTGCGTATGACACGCCACAATCCGTGGGAATGGGTTCCTATGCGATGGACTCTCACAATATCCAACGATACATCAAACCCGATGGATTTGTTCAAAATGAGGGAGATATCGGAAAACACTTAAAAGGTCCATATAAAATATCATATGGATCTATCATTCCCAAAAAAGAAGATTGCAAAAATCTGTTAGTGCCTGTCTGTGTTTCTTCCAGTCATATTGCTTTTGGTTCTATAAGGATGGAACCTGTTTTTATGATTCTGGGACAGAGCGCTGGAACCGCCGCGGCCCTTTCAATTGATAAGAACGTTGGAGTTCAAGACTTACCATTTGAAGATCTCAAATCCCAGCTATTGGCAGATGGACAGGTTTTAGATTTTTAATAAAAATGAAGTTGAATAACAATTTAAAGCTTAATCTTACCGAGATTGAAAAAAGTAAGCTTCGCAAGCATAAAGTTAAAATAAGGGAGGTCCCTGCATTATCCGTGAATGAGATAGAGCGTTTACTTGAAGTTATTACTCAACGAGCAAGAGAAATATTTGCCTTAGCGGAATTTCAGAGCATCCCCTCTATTGGAATTAAAGTGAAGACCTTATATACTTAAGTTACTTTTCCTTGAATGAACTCAAGGAAAAAAATGGGCCCCGATTAATTGAAGAATTCGAGGTCAAAAAGGGCTATTGGGTCGACCCGTGTGTAGAAGATCAATTTAGATTGGTCGTAGACTTTACAAGAAATCGGAACACCTCAAATATGTGGTGGAACTATACAGCGGATAGAAAAAAGTACCGAGAAGAAAATGGTTATCCTTCTAATCGCCCAAATGCTCCTTGGCATGAATTAATATGAAGTGATTCTTCTGGAAATAGAAAGGTAGATGCTAAATAGATACATACACCTTTGCAAAATATACAACTACAACTAAGACCTATTTATCGGTTCTCAGCTATTCGTGCTCAATCCCTTACAACATTACCAAGATAGATCCTGTAAACTGTCTTTCGATACCATCATCCATTAGTAAAGTTGTAATATAGGCGTATATCCCAGGCTCCACCATACTGCCACTATGGGTACCGCCCCACCCTTGTCCTTCAGTATCCAATAGATCTGCATCATCATAGATTTGCTTACCCCACCGATCAAAAACTGTCAAGCTTTTAATCTCCACTAAGTCCTCATTCCCATGAACTATAAATCGATCGTTTCCCAAATAACTATGAGGGTTGAAAACATTGGGAAAATAAACATTGTAATACTCCAGATTAATATTTACCAAACTATCACAACCTATTGAAGAAATAAGATATGCTTGATATTGCCCCTTCTCCTTGAATCTATAATTTTCTAATCTATAAGTCTCTCCTTCAAATATTTTCACATTCCTTGAAGTCTCTAATTTTGGCAATACAGTCAGATCCAAAGTAACGACACTATCACAATTATCAGAATTTTTAAAGGTTTCCGTATAGACACCACTCACATCCAAGGGTTGGAATCCGAATTGATATTTTTCATTTTCACATAATGTAATTTGAGTAGAAAAAGAATAATTCGGGATGATGAGAGTATATGATTTCGTAACCCTGCAGGAGTTTTGGCCTATCGTCCTTACTTGATATTCTCCTTCCCCATAAGATTGTGTTAGTAGCGCAGCAGATTCATTAAGTAGAGCACTACCATCCTTATACCATTGATAATCGAGATCTTCATCTTCAGGAACTCGAAGCGTAAAACTTTCGGAGCATGGATGACCTACTTCTGATATTTTAAATTCAAATGACTTGACGTCTGATAAAATGAGGTTATCAAAATAGTAATATAGATTTGTGGTACTCGGATTTTCATTACAATCTGGTCCAATAGCAATGGCTGTAATATTCTCATTAGGCGTAATTTCAATCGATCCCTTAGTCCAAGTGTTATTACTTCCTGTTAAAAACTGATCTCCTAACCATACCCAATTCGAGTCCTTAGACGGGCAACCAAATGTATCATCACCTCCACCAAATGGAAGATACTGGCAATCTGTAGTTCCAAAAAAAGTAACATTTATCGGAGGAGATTGTTGATTGTTCAAAAACCCTAACTCAAATTCAAAACGATATGCTATGTCCTTTTCAAGAGGATTCAAGAGACAAGCTCCAGCATATTCTTTCCAATTGGGATTACCATCATCTCCATCTCTTCCTATTCGACCATCTCTAAATCCCATTACACCATCCCCATCTGGAAATGGCATAGGAGGAAAATATTCATTCGGCCCTGGCCATCCACAAGTATGAACATAGTCTGTCGTAGGCGCCGAGGCTTGAATCCACCCCGTCGCGCAATTCAAAGCAGCACGATCATTGGGGCAACAACTTTGTTCTTCAAATGAGGGATTCGGAATTAATGACTTAGGTTCAATAACAGGACACTCACAATCTGAATCGTTAAGGTCTATTAACCCATCTCCGTCATCATCGAGTCCGTTGTCACAGATCTCTATATTACGCTGCCTAACAATCGGAATATAGGCCGAATTAAAAGAAGAACAAATTATGACGAGTACACAAAAAGAGCTCCAGGTAAAGAAGTGGCTTTTCATAGCGCTATGAAAATAATATGTTTTGGAATATCCCTAATCATAGAATTTCTCCAGGTTTACAATTCATAATAACAGCGGTTCTTATTACTAAGATCCTTAAATAAAATTATAATCCAAGCATAAATCTAATATGGTCTTCCAAAAAGAAAAGCTTTTCAATACTTCCGGCATTATCTAAGCCTATCTTGTACTTTTATTTAATGTAGTGATTTAAGAAGTATACAAGATGACTAAGAATAACTCATTGACAGTCTTATTCCTGCCCAATCGGCAGGAATAAGAAAGAGCTTCTTCCTGACTATCAAGCAGTTGTTCTCGTTAATCAGCCCAATTCTTAAATCACTCCGGCCTAAAACTCAACTCAATGAATAAGCCGTTATTATTTATTCTTTTGATCTGTATATCATTGGGTCAAGCTTCTTGTCAAGAAACTTCAAACTCCAAAATCGATGGTTATAAAGCCATTTGGTTTGAGTTGAATCAGAAATATGAATACGGAGATAAATACTCCGGAGCTTTAGGGACCTATACAGCGAAACATACTCCATTAGCGATCTATGCTCCCAAGGTTGATAAAACTTTCTTTGTATATGGCGGAACAAGTGATGAAAAGGAGCGCCACCTTCTGTGTATGATTGGAGTCTTCGATCATAAAACTGGAATGGTGTCAAAGCCTACTATAGTCTATGACAAACAAGGCGTAGATGATCCTCATGATAATCCATCTTTATTAATTGATAATGAGGGATTTATATGGGTATTCGTAAGTGGAAGAGGCACTAAAAGGCTCGGTTTCAAATTCAAAAGTAAAAGCCCCTACACTATTGAGGAATTTGATGAAATCACAGAAGAAGAAATGACCTATCCGCAGCCCTATAATACGGAGAACGGAATGATTCATTTCTTCACGAAATATACAGGTGTCCGTCAATTATATTTTGAAACGAGCAAGAACGGCCAGACTTGGACAGAAGATCAGCTCCTGGCGGCTATTCCAGTAAATGAGGGTGAGAAATCTGGCCATTACCAAACCAGTGGCATATATGATGGAAAAATTAACGGGACTTTTTTCAATCGTCATCCAAAAGGAAACGTTGACAAGAGGACTGATTTATATTATATCCAAACTCAAGATCTTGGTCAAACTTGGGAGACTAAAGAAGGCATCCAACTTTCTATTCCTATTACTGATTTAGAAAGTCCTTCAAGAGCGGTTGATTATGCCTCATTAAGCAAAAATGTATATTTGAAAGATATGGGTTTTGACACCTCAGGAAATCCAGTATGTCTACACATAAGAAGTAATGGACATAAACCAGGTCCGATTAGTGCTCCCTATGAATGGTGCATTACAAAATGGAATGGTGTAGCGTGGGAAACCCATGTTGTTACGACTTCGGACCACAACTATGACATGGGAAGTCTTTATATCATGAAGGACAAGTGGAAAATTATCGGCCCTACTGAAAAAGGTGCACAAGAATGGGGTGTTGGAGGCGAGATTGCCATTTGGCAATCTGATGATGCCGGTGCGACATGGCGAAAAATTAAAAACGTAACTACCGATAGCAAATTGAGTCATTCATATGTGAGACGACCCGTAAACTTCAAAGCTCCCTTTTGCTTTTTCTGGGCAGATGGCCATTCTCATGAATTCAGTAAGTCCGAGCTATATTTTGGTAATATGAATGGCGATATTTGGAAATTACCTTATGTCATGAATGAAGATTTTGAAAAACCGATTAAGGTGAATTGAAAATTGAAATGATTTAAAACATCTTTTCATAGTGATCTGACGGCATCAATATTCCACCGCTTTGCTCCATGAATTTCTTACCCGTTTCATAGACGCCATTCTTCGTCCTTGTCCATCCTTGATCTCTTGCAGGATGATAGCCCATCATCGTATCCCAATTTTTATAATTCTGCCAACCATTGGTTTCTTGCAATCCCATATTCAGTCCTGGAAATGCAGGAAGACGCGCTGCTACTATTTTGTTCCAATCTACCAATATGGGATTGACAGTAAGATCAGCACAGAAGCAAGGGACATTATTTTCGTATGCTACTTGAGCGATTTTCATAGTCATGCTCATAGTTTTAGCAATCGCTTTAACTGCAATACAATTATACCCTTGCTGGATCCGTGTTAAGGCATCCTCATCTGTATGCGCACTTTCGTCTGCAGCAACTCTTGGGCCTCGTGCTACGATGTCCCGAACATCCTCTTGATTTCGCTCACCGAATGGCTCTTCGACAACTGCAATTTGTGGCAGTGCCCCGATTGATTCCGCATAGTCTAAGAATCGCAACAAGTCTTCTTTGTTATCATAGCGACCATTGGCATCGAAATAATATGGAATCTTACCATCAGCAGTATGAGGGGTCTCATAATGACCGATTGTATTATGAATATTTTTTAAAAACTCTTTATCCTTTTCAAGCATTTCGGCTTGGGTACCCGGTGCACCGATTTTGATCTTCATAATGAAGAATCCATCGTCCGCCATCTGCTTAATGTCTGAGACTGGCGTCCCATAACCGAGCGCAGGGATGCTAACAACTTTATCATTTCGACCTGAAAGCCCCTCTTTATATTCTTCCGGAATCATCTCATCGAAATTATTCAATCCATTTTCCGCAGCATATAAAAGCCAAGCTGCATTGTCTAGTCCAACTAGGGCATTCAATGCGAATGTTTTCCGCAAATTAGAAAAACCTGTTATCTTCTTTCCATAATCATATACTTCTGGTAATATACGATCCAATAATTCTACAGGACTTGTAAAAGATTGCCCTTTGATGATTTGCAATGCTCTTTCACTCATTGCATACATAAGCGCATTCCCTCCATTCTCGCTGTTAGCGGCAAATACCTTAGAATCAGACCATAATACATTTTGAGTACCCAATCCAATTTTATGAATTCCCGAATCACTTTTTAGATATGCCATAGTTTGCCAGACATTCGTCATAGCACTTCCTTTAAATCCAAATGGCCTTAACAATGGCTCTCGTTCAAAATTTGAATTGACGTTTGTTATTTTTATACTCGTAGGTTCTAATAATTTGCTCATACAATTGCTATTTACTAAACTTAGACCAGTCATGGAAAGAGCCAAACCAGCGCCGGATTGTTTGACAAAAGTGCGGCGAGAAAATGTAGATGCGTTTCTTCTTTTCATATTGATAGCAGTTTTAACATAGATACTTACCTGGCACCTTTAATAAATATTACAAAAAGAAATATAGTACTTTAATAACCCAACAGTACAATATAATGAAATTAATCTCATGCGCTAAGATGATGACTTTTATGTGGCTAAAGCCAAAGTTTAAGATTCTGGAACCCGTCAGTTAAAACTAACACCAAACTTATAACGATTGGAAAACAAATTTTTTATAATATTTCCTATTCGTCTTTATTCTAATTGAAGTAATTTATGAATTGGCCTGATTGTCGAGCACCTGCCCCTAAGAAAGAGTCGGGATTTTCAACTTGATAGTCAGAACATGACTGAACGATCTCAAAGGGTCGAGTATCTGGGAATGATTGCGAAAGCAAAAGAAACAGAAGTGAAGAAGCCTCTATAGAGGACTATTTGGTTTTTCTTCCTGCCGGCCGGACCAGACGGGTTCATAGCCATAGCTATGATGAACGAATCATCTCAAAGAGTCGAGCCTAAAAGGTTCGAAATGAGGGAACCTCGAAGAGGGTGGGCTTGCGAAGCAGAAGCAAATGAGTTGTTCGTAGGCATCTTGCTTAGTTCTTAAATCACTTCAATACCTGTATCTAAAAATCCTATTTCGCCTAGTTTCCCCGATAAGTCGACATTAATAATTCTTTATAGAATAATCGATCTCTTAAATGAAGGTTTTAGAACTATGATAGGGCAAACGCACCAAAACTATGCTATCAATATATTTAGAAGATATTGAACATTTAATGATGCTCGGAATCTTCGTTTTTTCAAACTGCTTTTGTCTGTCATTTTCTTGATTTTTTGTAGTGCA
>JBLIDB010000148.1:0-12677 GCA_047634015.1 Saprospiraceae bacterium | reverse complement strand
GTCATCGTCATCAAGGCTATTGCCAAATACCAGAATTGAAAAGGAAGCTTACTGCTTTGCAGCATCGTTCCACTCCGTAAAGTCGTTCTAAAAGAACAGCTCTTACACTGCCATTGCTCTTTACCTTGTAGCCAATAGTGCTCGGTATGACTACATTTCTTACACAGCACACCTTCTTTCTCTCTTTGTGCTTTCAAATGAATGCGACAGCTGCCCTCATCTGGAAAGTCATCCATAAATCTTAATATGCTCATATCTCTTTTTGATACAAGTATACACGCCACAGTGCAACCTATTTGCGCTTAGGTATCTTTACGGACATTCATATTAAAAAATGTCAATTCAAGCTTCCTCTGTTTCTGTGGACCTAAGTATTAATTACACTTAGCACTTCAACTCTAAGTGAATCTGTATCTTCGCTACATACAATACACTCAAAATGAAAGTATTTTACTCCCTTTTTGTCTTTTCTCTTTTGATAGCTTGTCAACCCTCATCTACTGAGACCAATAAGAATATGACCAATGATTACCTCAATTATGAAGGAGCCATTGATCAATGGACTGGTGGGGTGCAGATGATTCCTATCGACACTCCAAAAGGGACATTCAAAGTTTGGACGAAGAGAGTTGGTAATAATCCAACCATGAAAGTGCTACTTCTCCATGGTGGCCCAGGGATGACTCATGAGATCTATGAGTGCTTCGATGGCTACTTTCCTAATGCGAATATCGAATACTACTATTATGATCAGCTTGGGTCCTATTATAGTGATCAGCCTGATGATCTGAGCTTATGGGATCTTGATAGGTTTGTAGAAGAGGTAGAGCAAGTGAGAGTAGCCTTAGGTCTGACATCAGATAATTTCTACTTGTATGGTCAATCATGGGGTGGTATACTTGGCATGCAATACGCTCTCAAATATCAGAAAAATCTTAAGGGATTGATCATCTCTAATATGGTTGCTTCCATACCTGACTACATGGAATATTCTGACAAGGTCCTGGCACCAAAGCTACCTCCTGAGGTATTGGAAGAGATCCTGAAATATGAAAATACTGAAGATTATAATAATCCAAGATATCTTGAATTGGTAACAGCATATTATTACACCGAACATATTATTCGTCTTCCGCAAGAGCAATGGCCTGACCCAGTGCAGCGTGGATTTAATCACCTAAATCCAGATGTCTACATTACAATGCAGGGCCCAAGTGAATTTGGTATAAAAGGAGATGCGACTTTGAAGAATTGGGATGTTACGTCCGAATTACATAAAATCACTGTTCCCACACTTACAATCGGCGCTGAATATGATACAATGGATCCAGAACATATGAAATGGATATCTACAGAAGTGGCGAATGGAAGATATCTACATTGCCCTAATGGAAGTCACTTATCTCAGTTTGATGATCAGAAAGTCTTTTTCAAAGGATTGATAAAATTTATAAAAGATGTTGATAACGATATCTTTTAAATTTGAGCACCAGAGTTAGTATCGTAAAGAGAAATGTTAGAATCTAAAGAAATTATAATTCAGCCGAAAGTAGAGCTACAAAAGGCAGATAAAAAACTAAAGAAAGCTAATAAAAAGAAAGAAGAAAAACTTTCTAAAAATAGTATTTCTATACTACGTACAACGCTTCGAAATAATGTTGACCTAACAAGCATCGCAGACAATAAAGCAAATGTCTTACTCAGTCTCAATGCGATCATGTTAACTTTTTTAGTTCCTATTGCGGTTCCATATATCGACGATATTATTGCCCTTGGAATCGTCTATCCTCTGATCATACTGATAGCAACTTGTCTCACAACCATATATCTCGCTGTGTTAGTCCTAAAACCAGGAAAATTCTCAGGTCAGGGATTTGAAGATTCTGACACCTACACAATGAGCCCTTTCTTTTTTGGCAATTTTGGTGATATGTCTCGAGATCAGTATATGCAATATTCGAGCATGGTACTAGATGATGAAAACCTTGTTAAGCAATTTCTCTCCAACGACTTCTACTATATTGGTCTGCGCTTGCTGGAAAAAATGAAATTAATTCGACATGCCTTCAATATATTTATTGTAGGGCTTGCAATATCAATTATATTTACTGTCATCCTACTCCTTGTATAGCTATGACACCTTCAACTTTTTTCTACACAATCCTTTTTTCTATTCTCTTTTACCCCAATACCGTTTTAGTAGAAGCCAATTATCTTGATTCTTTAAAAATGGAATCGACGGAAGATGATGAAACATTATTCTCATACCTCAATAAGCAGGAAGAAGTCACAATCCATGTCTCAGAATCTCTGAGATCTATACTTAAGGATTTTAAAAACGATACCATTACTAATGGTTCTATAGAGTTCGTTACTGGAGACAAAACATATTCCTATAGTAGTAAGATAGAATGTGGTGGAAAGACCAGAAGAAAAATATGCAGGACTCCCCCTCTCAAACTGAACTTCAAAAAGAAAGCGCTTAAAAAAGATAAATTCAACAAGAGTTGTGATAAGATGAAAATCGTATTCCAATGTGAGAATAGCGGTAAAATGGCCAATTCCATATTGAGTGAAATGTTAATCTATGACTTATATCGTATCGTAAGCCCTTTTGGATTTAGAGCATTCAAAGCCAAAGTTAAAATTGGAACTGATAAAAAACACTTACAGACACTTGTCTTGGAAGATGAAGATGACTTAATGTATAGAACTGCAACTGCTGTCCTTAAAAATCGCACGATAGGTACGAATGTGATGGAACGGAATTACTACGTTAGAATGTGTTTATTCCAATATATGATTGGTAATACTGATTGGTCTGCCCGCAAAGGCCATAACACGAAGCTATTGAGAAGATTAGAAGACAATGCATTAATAATCATTCCCTATGACTTTGATTATTCAGGAATCATCAATAATGATTATGCCGTTCCCTCTGAGAAAATCCGCATTGAAAATGTAAGGACTCGACACTTTATGGATAAGACTATAGGTCGGGATGAATTAGATCCAGCAATTGCCGATTTTATCAAATGGGAATCCGATATTTTCGGTAGCGTTACGAATGCTGAATACCTTTCTAATAGTACTCGAAACTCTATGTCTAATTACATTAAAGACTTCTATAAGATCATCAAAGATGAAAAGAAGATCAAGCGTATGCTAAAGAAATAGAGAATCCTAACCTTACGGTTTATTCAATACTACAATTTTCGATTACTTCTTGGACTCTAATTAGGAAATGGTTAACCAAAAAGAATACAAAATCAAGAATCGCAATGCCCAAGAAATTGCATTACTCGAAATCAAGCCTCAATCCAGCAAGATTAAGGCAATAATTCAATTTCATTCTGGAACCGTAATAAAGAAAGAATTCTATCTTAAGTATGCACAATTTTTAGCGGACGTAGGTTATGTGGTAATCTTGTTTGACTATAGAGGTGTCGGAGAATCAAGATCTCAAAGTCTTAAAAATAGTATTGCGAGTATATCCAGTTGGAGAATAGCAGATGCCCCAGCGGTAACAGATTGCATAATAAAAAAGTATCCGAACTTTAGACTGCTCCTATTAGCACATAGTATGGGGGACAAATTCTAGGACTCATGGATAATTGGTCTGCATTTGACAAAGTAATACTCTTAGCAAGTTCATCCGGCAATTGGCATAATTTTAAGCCATCCCTAAGAAGAAAAGTAAAATTATCAACTAATTTGTTCTTTCCGATTAGCCTAAGTTTATTGGGCTATGTTCCAGGAAGATTTGGGCTTGGACAAGATTGGCCCAAAGGCGTTGCTAAAGAATGGTGGCAAAATTCTAAGGACAATCAACTCATGGCGGAAAGTATGAAGCAATGGGTAGGTAAAACAGAATATGATAGAATCAACAAAGATATTCACGCCATATTCTCCTCAGATGATCCAATGGCCACTCCTTACACACTTCCTAATATCGCAAGGTCGTATCCATCCGCTAATGTAAAAAATCAATATATTAGCTCAGGAGAGTTTGGTCTAAAGGAGATTGGATATTTTGGGATTTTCAAGTCTTACAATCAAGAAACTTTAGGAAGCGTCGTGATTGATCTTTTAGAACCGTAGTATGAACATTACTTAATAATCTTCCCCATTTGAACTTTTTGACACAGATGTCAACCATTCTTCTAATTCGGTTTTCATTTTAGATGCAACAGAAGGTTTTTGAGTAATTATATTCTGAGATTCTGAAGGATCTATAAGCAAATCATAAAGTTCAAAATCTTGCATTCCATTTGTGCTGATATACTTATAACGATCTGAGACCCAAGAAACTTTATCATAGTCTTTATATATGAAGCCTATACCACCCTTCCTTTCTTGTACACTTTCATTTATAAATGGCAATATAGAAACACCATCCAAAGGATGATCTTCAGGATAAGTAAGGCCCAACAATTCAACGATGGTTGGAAGATAATCACTCGTTAGAGTAGGAGTTAGAACTCTATTCCCACCAGGGCACACTCCTTTGCCCATTACAAAAGAAGGAACTCTGACACCACCTTCATAAAGACTCCTTTTTCTTTCTCGGAAAGGACCTGCGCTCCCAGGAGTACCATTCTCTGGTCCATTATCGCTACAAAACCATAAGATTGTATTATCATCAATATTTAATCTTTCTAATTCTGACCATAAACGTCCTACTTGTTCGTCCATAGCCGTAATCGCCCCATAATAAAGCTGAATATCCAGAGGCTGATCTGAGTATACCTCACGATGTTCATCATCCGTTGCAACTGGTAAATGTGGTGTATGAAACCAAATGGTCGAAAAGAAAGGGCTCCCGCTCTGATTCGATCTATTAATAAAAGGAATAACTCGATCCATTATAATCCGAGCATTTGATCCTTCTAAGTTTGTCGTTTCTCTAACTTCCGGAGCCGTCCAATAAGAAGTCCCATAACTCAATGAGCTATCACCATTATCAATAGACTGCCAACCATATCGCAACGATTCTACCCCTTCATATTCAGTAGGCTTGATCATCGGATCATGAGTAGGAACCTTTGATTCTGTACAGAAGAACTCATCATACCCATGATCCGCAGGATTTGTAAAATGTTCATAAAGCTTCTTTTTCCCTCCTCTATTCGCGTCCAATATTTTCTTCGTAAGCGTACCAAGATGCCACTTCCCATAATGCCCTGTAGCATATCCTACTTCTTTTAGAAGTTCCGGAATAGTTATCTCTTCTTGAAGCATATGTCCTGAATTCGCATTTGGAATATTCATGCGAAGCGGATTCCTACCTGTTAAAAAGCTTGCCCTTGTAGGAGAACAAACTGGAGAAGCTGCATAAAACCGATCAAAGATTACACCTTCTCCTGCAAGTCTATCTAAATGAGGCGTTTGAACAATTCTATTCCCATTGAATCCGGTATCTCTCCATCCCAAATCATCAGTCATAATCATGATAATATTTGGCATTTCATCTTTCTCTAAGGAAGGATTACATGAATAAGACAGTACAACCAAGAGGGAGATGATGAACTTATCTATGCAAATGAACTTGCTCATTTTGATTATTTTGTCTCTATTCATCACTTTAATAATATTTCTAATAATTACATAGTCCTCAAGGGGAGTACTACAAGTTTAGTAAAAAAGCAACAGAATACTATTCATGAGAATATTCAGAATAGATAATATTTCCTTATTATTACTATTAAAGGGTAATTGGTAATTATCGAAGATGCCATGAGCCTATTTCATTACTATAATTAAATAATAATCAATCTGACGAAGCGTCTAAGGATTGAAATTAATACTTAATCGAATATGAATAGAAGCCTAATTAATGTTCTGATTCTCTCTATTGTACTTCTTGGAATAAGTGGGTGTTCCACTACAAAGGCATTAGAAAGTGGGTTCTCATCCTTGTTTAACGGTAAAGACCTATCTGGATGGGTAGGCAATAAACTATCTTATACAGTTGAAAACGGCGAAATAGTTGTTTCACCTGACGGAGGTGGAAGTGGTGGGAACCTAATGACCACTAAGGAGTACAGTAACTTTGTGCTCAGATTTGAATTTCAACTTACTTCAGGTGCTAATAATGGGTTAGGTATTCATGCCCCATTGGAAGGTGATGCCGCATATCAAGGTAAGGAATTACAAATTTTGGATAATACAGCAGATAAGTACAAAGATCTCAAGCCCTATCAATACCATGGCTCTGTCTATGGAATTATTCCTGCTAAACGAGGACATCAAAATCCAATCGGCCAATGGAACATCCAAGAAGTCTCTGTTAATGGAGCAATGATTAAAGTAACACTCAATGGAATAGTAATTCTTGATGGAGATCTTACTGAAGCTAGTAAAGATGGAACAATGGATGGTCGAGATCACCCTGGCCTTCAAAAAACGAAAGGGCATATTGGATTCTTGGGACATGGAGATAAACTAAAATTTAGAAATATTAGAATTAAAGAATTATAATAGCATGAAAGGACTTCCACAGAATAGAAGAGCATTTCTTAAAAAAAGTAGCCTAGGTGCTTTAGGACTAACAATTCTTCCCTGGTCCATGAAAGGCGTCGCGCCGAGTGACACCCTGCGTGTGGCCCATATAGGTGTAGGAGGTATGGGTAATAGTCATATTAAGTGGTTTGCCAACTTACCCGATGTGAAGATTGTAGCACTATGCGATGTAGATCAAAAACATCTGGCTTCAAGTATTAGTAATCTGGCAACAATGCAACCTGATTGGAAAGTTGATACGTATGAAGACTTCCGACATGTCTTAGATCGTAAAGATATTGATGCTATTACTTGTGCGACTCCTGATCATTGGCATGCTACTATAGGGACTTTAGCATTCCAGGCAGGTAAAGATGTTTATGGTGAGAAGCCACTGTCTCATGATGTTCATGAGGGGCAAAAAATGCTTGTCGCTCAGAAGAATCACAATAAAATATTCCAATTGGGAACGCAAATTCATGCCGGTGACAATTACCATCGAGTAGCTGAGATTATCCAATCAGGCATGCTAGGAGACATACATACAGTGCGATTATGGAAGACAGGCGGCTCGCCTGAACTATCTAAGACAAAAGGACAAGCTGTGCCTAGCACTCTGAATTGGGATATGTGGCAAGGCCCCGCTCCTGAGAGGGCATATTTTCCTGAGAGATGTCATTTCAATTATAGATATTTCTTGGATTACTCTGGAGGAAACTTTGCTGACTTCTGGTGTCATATCGCTGATGTGGTATACATGTCCTTAAACCCCAAAGGGTTGAGATCCATTAGTGCCCGAGGAGAGAAGGCAAAAGGCATTTCCGATACTCCTGGATGGATAGATATAGATTATAAATTTGATAATTTAAATATTCATTGGACTACAGAACCTCCTAATGTTCCTGGCGCAAAGGATAGAAATATTGGAGCATACTTTGAAGGAGACCAAGGCACATTGATTTGCGACTACTCCACACGAGAAATTACAATTAATGGTGAGACGGTAACAGATCTTGACGAAGTCCCTATTACGATTCCTCGTTCTCCTGGACATCAGCAAAATTTTGTAGATGCTGTTAAGTCTCGAGTGCAGCCGGAATCTAATTTGGAATATGCGCGACAAATGACGCTACCAATGCATCTGGGACTTATATCCTGGCGTTTAGGTCAAGAACTAAAGTGGAATCCAGATAAAGAGAAATTTATTGGCAATCGAAAAGCAAACAAAATGCTCTGTCGCAAGGCAAGAAAGGAGTGGAGACTAATATAAAAGCTACTTAGAATAATGAAATCTATCATATTCCTTCTATCAAACATATTCATATTACAACTATCTATTCAAGCTCAGAGCGATGGTACTATCTCGTGGTGGAATCCTGCAGAAAACTCAATTAGTGTTATCGAAGGACAAGCTTGGTCACAAAAACTATTCTCTGAATATGACCGATTGCCCTCAAGAGCCAAAGGAAAAGTAGCTAATGATGTTTGGAATAATAGCAGGCATTCAGCGGGTTTAATGATAAGGTTCAGATCCAACGCATCTTCTATAAATATTCGCTATCAAGTTAGAGATCGTGAAAATTACGGCATGAATCATATGCCTGCGACTGGAAAGAGCGGTGTAGACCTATATGCGATTGATAGTGATGGGGATGAGCTCTGGTGTAAAGGGCAAAGGAGTTTTAGCGATACAATTACCTATGCATACAATCAACTCAACCCTAATGATCAATATCACCAATTAGGTAGAGAATACCGTCTTTACCTCCCACTATATAATCAAGTGCAATGGTTGGAAATCGGAGTTAGTGACTCGACTTATTTTGAAGCATTACCGATACGAAGCGCTAAGCCAATTGTAGTTTATGGTACTTCTATCGCTCACGGTGCTTGTGCCTCACGTCCTGGTATGGCATGGACATCGGTTCTAAGTAGAAGTATGGATAGGCCATTAATAAATCTGGGGTTTAGTGGATCTGGAAGATTAGAGAAACCTGTTATTGATCTAATAGCAGAGATTGAAGCCAAAATATTTATACTTGACTGCCTACCCAATCTACCAGTTAATGCTTGGGAAAAGAATAATATTAATGATGGTGATGAGGTAAAAGAAAGAATCTTCAAATCCGTAAAAATATTGCGCTCTAAGCATAAGTTCACTCCTATCCTATTAACCGAACATGCAGGCTATACCGAAGAGTATATCAGTAATAAACGCAAGTCTGATTTTGCAACCGTTAATCAGATTCAAAAAGAAACTTTCCAAGAATTGAAAAATGAAGGAATCCAAAACTTATATTATTTAACCAAAGAGGAGATCGGACTGTCTATGGATGCTATGGTCGATGGTACTCATCCTACAGATCTTGGCATGTATCAATATGCACAAGCTTATGAGAAGAAGCTTCGGAATATTTTGAAGGAACCAAATGGTAATGTTTCTACGACTCAGCCTTGTACCCAGGCAAGAGAACCCAACAATTATATTTGGGAAAAGCGGCATCGAGAAATCTTAGACCTTAATAAAGCTGAGCCTCCAAATACAGTGATATTGGCTAATTCCATTATTCACTTCTGGGGAGGTCAACCAAGCGCTAAGATCTCTCGAGAACCCGAAACTTGGACCGATATATTAATGCCGGCAGGCGTTCGAAATCAAGCTTACGGATGGGACCGTATTGAAAATGTATTATGGAGGATATATCATGGAGAACTGGCTGGCTTTGAAGCAGCGCGTATCGTTCTAATGATAGGAACTAATAATCTTCATTTGAATTCCAACAGGGAAATTATTCAAGGACTCGATATGCTTATTGAAGCTATTAAAATTCGACAACCAAAAGCTCAAATTAATATTGCTGGCTTACTCCCGCGCAGAAATTATGAGGATAGAATTCTACAACTAAATTTCGAAATCGCCAGATTAGCAGGCGAACATTCTATTGAGTACGCTGATTTAGGCAATGAATTACTTTTAGACAATTTAAGTATAAACGAGTCTCTTTTCTCAGATGGATTACATCCTAATAAAGCCGGTTACCTTATGCTAAGATGTGGTATGACTAAACTATGTAGATCTACTAAATAAATAGTTCATTCTAATGATGCAATTATATGACACCTAATTGTCTAAAGGTTCTTGACATATATTTAGTCTAATTGAAACCGTCTTCAATCGAATCCGCTATCAATTGAGAATCATCACAAATAGTCCCAAGAATACCACCCAGTTTGTAATTATCAAATCCCAAGAAATAAGAGCCTTCAAGAACTCCATCTCCTTTTGGGGACTTAGGAAGTCCTTTCCCATCAAGAATAGCCTTAGCCGCAGGAAAGAATTCTTCAACCTTTGCTTTATAACCGGTAGCCAACAATACGAAATCCAATTTCTCCTCACTACCATCTGAGAATACCGCCGTATCAGCAGTAAAATGATCAATCGTTGGTTTGACTTTTATTTTTTCTTTTTTAATTGCAGCAATAGTTCCAATATCTATAACAGGCGTCTTTCCAGTTTCAAGAAGTTGTTTTACAGGGTCAACATCCGACAAAGGCAAACCGTACTTCGTAAGATCTCCAAAATATATTTTTCTAATCTTACCGCCTAACCATCTTCCGATACCGAACGGTAATTTCTCCAATTGTTTACTCGTGACTTGTACAGGTCGACCATTAAGATCACGTGGCACCACGCTTATCGGACTTCTCACAGAAATAAAAGTAATTGCTTTATGCTCACTAAGATCCAAGGCTAACTCTGCACCTGTATTTCCCATTCCTACGACAAGCGCTCTCTTGCGTGCATAAGCCTTACCATTTCTGTAGAATCTACTATGAAGCACTTCTCCTTTAAATTTATCCATCCCTTCCCAAACGGGGATAGAAGCCACGCGATTTACCCCCGAAGCAATCACTAAGGATTTAGCGATATAAATTGTGTCCTGAGTTTTTACTGTCCAAACATCGTTTTCTTTGTTGATACTACCTACAGTCTGATTGAAAATAGGATTGATCTTGAATTCAGCGGCGTAAGAGTTTAAATATTCTATCAACTTTAATTTTGGAACATAAAGCGGAAAATCTTTTGGAAACGGAAGGTGAGGAAGATGCGACCATTGGTTAACAGTATGAAGATGAAGTCTATCATAATGCTGGTGCCAAGAAGGAGCTATTCTATCCGATGCTTCAATTATCGTAAATGGTAATTTCTTATGACTTAATTGACCTGCCATCGCCAGTCCCGCAGGACCAGCTCCGACAATTAATGTTTCTGTTTTCGCTACCCTCATTTTTCGCTTCTATTCAGCAAATGTAGGCATAAATAAAATTGCTTCTGGTATACCCCTATTTCAGTGGAATTACCCTAAATTTTAAACATATTACGATTAGTTAATATGCGTAATTGACTTATTTTGAGTAGCTTTGATATAGATTAGAAATACTGGTGGCTTAAGTTTTTTATTAAATAAAAATCAAACATTTAATCAATCAATAAAATAATCTGGCTTCATACAATCTCAAGCAAATTTGAAACGTATAAGCACTTTCTGACATAATCCCATAACACTATAGACAGATCATAAACTATGCTTGTAGGCAAAAACATATCCAAATCATATGGCTCATTAAACGTTCTAAATGAATTACAAATCACCGTAAACAAGAATGAAATTGTTGCTATTGCTGGAAAGAGCGGTAGTGGCAAAAGTACATTACTACATATTTTAGGCACGCTTGATATCGCGGACGGAGGATCTATTCACATCGGAGATACAGATATTACTAAACTTAGTGAAAGAGATCTTGCTCGATTTCGAAATCAGAGGATAGGATTCATTTTCCAATTTCATCATTTATTAGCTGAGTTTACGGCGCTGGAGAATGTTTGTATTCCGGCTTATATCAACGGGAAAGAAAAAATAGAAACTGAACCAAAAGCAAAAGAGCTATTAGAATATCTGGGTTTAGGAGGAAGATTAGACCACAAACCTTCACAGCTCTCTGGAGGCGAAGCGCAGCGAGTAGCTATAGCCAGAGCACTAATTAATGACCCAGAAATTGTCTTTGCCGACGAGCCTACAGGTAACCTTGATGATCATACTTCCGAAGACTTATTTGAATTATTGCTTAAATTACGTCGTGATTACAACCAGACTTTTGTCTTAGTAACGCATAGCAAGGAAATTGCAGCGAGATGCGACAGAACACTGGTATTAAGCAATAAACAGCTAGCATGAATAAAAACTCAGGAGCTCCTACAGGCTCCTCTTAATCAACAAGTACATTTGATTGGGCGTCAATTCCCAAAAGGGTTTGCGACTATATAATGGATCTGATTGATCTCAAAAATAGGAGTGAATCAGCAGTCAACCATCACCCAGATACGAAAGATGAGCTCAATGGCTGGATGCTAATTTGCTCTATCGTCATTGCCTCTATAGGATTGAGCCAAAACTCTCAAGCAGTAATTATAGGAGCGATGCTTATCTCTCCGCTCATGTCTCCGATACTTGGGATTGGCCTCTCGGTAGGCATTAACGATATGGAGACACTGAAGAACTCTCTTCTCCATTTCAGCATAGCGATTGTAATTGCCCTGCTTACGAGCTGGATCTATTTTGAATTAACCTCATTTGATGACTTTACGAATGAGATCAAATCCCGAACAGCACCTACGTTCTTAGGTATTCTTGTTGCCATATTTGAGGGTGTGGCAGGAATAGTAAGCATCGCACGGAAGGATGTATCCACTACCCTTCCTGGTGTTGCGATAGCTACGGCATTAATGCCTCCACTTTGCGTAGCAGGTTATGCCCTCGCTAATAGTCATTGGAAGATGGCGAGTAAATCCTTCTATTTGTTTTTTCTAAACTCCTTTTTTGTAGCGCTGTCTACTTACAATAGTCCGTTACGGAATCAAGCGGCTATTTTGCCATAATTTAGGAGTTCAAGATATCCCGTATGGTCTTTTATTAAAGTATGGTCAAACCCATACTTTGAAAAAACTAAATATATCATTTTACGATTCTTTAATTCTGTACAAATATCTGCTATCGAAAGGCTGATTCTTTGGTCTTTGGGGACTTGATGTCTCAATAACACTTTGCCGATTGACACCGCTGTTAGGCTGATATTAAAATGGTTATACATTTTATTTGTACTTCTGGATTGTCCAT
>JBLIDB010000147.1:0-12904 GCA_047634015.1 Saprospiraceae bacterium | reverse complement strand
GCAAAAGCCATTGAAACCTATCATCGTAAGAAGTTGAATTATATTTGTAGGCCATTAACTTAGATATGAGGCGATATGATTTGGGACAAAGTCTGTTATTTCCGTCAGTATATACTTTACCATAATGGATGGTTAGATTACTAATCACGTTCCGCTGGTATTGTAATACAATACCAGTAAATAAAAACAGCCCCAACCATGGACTGAGTGCTATCTCTATAATTTATTCTGCTCTTAGAGATTCCTATTATTTATTTTCAAATAACTCTTGTAGCCTAATAATAATCCAAATAGAAGCAGCGTAAAAAGACCTAACAACCTACCGTATAGATACTCTGTGAATGTCTCGGGCGACGTCGTTATTTTTATTATTGAAAAAAGAGACACCGCAATAAAAAGAACTCCAACGGAAAATAGAACTTTATAAATCAAACGCGAATATTTACTTTTGCACAGTCGTGGTTGTAGGAGTATAAATCCCAAATGTGAGCGCATTGAGCAAGCCATCGACAAATGTATGTTGAGTTGTAATTTGGTAGTTCTCGGCACCTCCTGCCATTTCATTTGGGTCAGATTGTTTTCCTTGTGCCAGACCATATATAAAATAATGATTCTGAGCTTTTACGGTAGCGCCACTTTGAGGACCATCACCAACCATATGAGTATATGTGTAACATGATTACATGAATAAGGTCAGACATACGACCATTGTTACATTCTGTACTAATTTCTTCATAATTATTGATTTACTTTATAATGCCTGCAATAAAAGCAGAATTAGTAATACAAGGTATTGCTATAAAAGAGGAGTGTGCTAAGCTTTTCTTAAAAAATCCATTTACTCTAGCACTTATGTTTTTTAATGCCAAAAGATAAGAAGAACTTTGTCATACTTGCACTTCATTCTTTGAGTTTTCTTAGTCATGTTGATCTGATGATTTCATCAAACAACTATGGACTCAGTATGGGTAGATGTGCAATTCATGTCAAACCTTTATCAACCCACACTGCTTCTCAAACCAGCGCTTTATTTCTCCAAATAGCAGAGGGCTCAGGGCCGCATAAACTCTAATCTGGTATTCATTAATCCAATCTATATCATGAGGTGAAAGCAATGAGACATCAATCATATTGAGATCCATAGGGTAGAGAGTTACATTATGATGACATAAAAACCCTTCAATAGTACTTTTCTGAGTAATGACGAGATTCTCGATTCTGATACCATATTCCCCATCTTTATAGTATCCGGGTTCATTAGAACTGAACATTCCCGGTAGTAATTCTGTCGTTGCCCTGCTTCCTGTTCCTGGAGCGAATCCCTGTGGCGGCTCATGAACATTCATAAAGAATCCTACTCCGTGCCCAGTACCATGACCATAATTCATGCCTGCCTGCCAAAGATGTTGCCGTGCTAGTACGTCGAGTTGAGAACCAGTAGTCCCGCGAGGATATTGAATACTATCTAATGAGATATGACCTTTGAGTACAAGCGTAAACGCCCTTTTCTGTTCCTCTTTTGGTGTACCTAGTGCTATGGTTCTAGTGATATCACTTGTTCCATCTACATACTGTCCTCCAGAATCACAAAGTAAGATGCCTTCCCGCTTTAGTTGGAGAGCGGAATCATGGTGAGGGCGATAATGATTTATGGCACCATTGGACTTGTAACCGACAATAGCCGGAAAGCTTTCACCGTAATAGCCCTCTTGTTGGCTTCTAAAAAAAGCAATCTTATCTGCGAACGTTGCCTCCGTTATAGGTTCGGTATCTATATTTTGGTCTAACCAATAGAAGGAATTGACTAAGGCTATTCCATCCTTGACCATCATTTTCTCAATATGCTGGCACTCTATAGTGTTTTTACAAGCTTTTAAGAGCCTTGAGATTGTAATGCCTTCTACAACCTGATCTACTGGAATCGTCTCATAGAGATATTGATTACAATCTTCGGGGTTGACTAAGGTTCTTTCTTTAAGGTCCTGAAGGTCAGAGGCGATATTGTAATAGGAACGGGCTTTAATTCCTGCATCGTTTAAATTCTGGAGAATTGAATCTGTTTGTTTTTTCTCATCAATGTAGAGATAGGCTTCGGATTTACCTATTAGCATATAGGCCAAGAAAACAGGATTATAAGAAACGTCATGGCCTCTTAAATTACATATCCATGCGATGTCATCCAATGTAGTAACAAGATGCCAGGCTACATCTTGATCCTTCATTTGATTTCTTATGGTTTGCAGCTTTTCACGAGTGGAAACCCCGGCGTATTTAAGGTCATGAGGAAATATGGGAGAGGCAGGAAGCGCGGGACGTCTTTCAATCCAGATAGTAGAGATGAGATCGATTGTTGTTTGAACATTAATCTCCTGTTTTGTAAGAGAATTGATATATTTAGATATTTCAGCATGTGGCCACATATCCCCCGTCATTGCTACTGTATCTCCTTTTTTTAGGTTCTTTTGTAGCCATTTTATAGGCGTGTTTTTGTCTTGTAGGCCCATTTTTTGGAGCTGAACTTCGCTATCTTTTAATTCTGCCTCCCCTTGTATAAAATAACGGGAATCAGTCCATAGACCAGCACTTTCAGCAGTTATAACAACGATAGCTGCTGAGCCTGTAAATCCCGAAATCCATGGTATTTTTTTCCAATGATCGGCGAGATACTCACTGTTGTGAGGGTCACAATTTGGAATCACAATTGCAGAAATATTTTTTTTCAACATTTCTTCCCTCAACCCTTTTATCTTGGAAATATTTTTTTGGCACATAATTTGTTAGTTATCAATATGTAGTGTATTACAAATAAATGTAATATGTTTGTTGTCCAACTGAACCTGTCCTGAGATTCTATCAGTTTGCGAACTGAAAGTATAACAAAATTGTTTTTCTAACACGTCTGCACTTTTTTATAAAAGTACACGTAATATTAATCTACTATGCTGAAGCAAAGTTTATCACAACGAATGGTTCAAAAACTGTCTCCTCAACAGATTCAGTTAATGAAGTTATTGCAGATTCCCACAGCTACTTTAGATCAGCGGATCAAAGAAGAGCTGGAATCTAACCCAGCATTGGAGGAAGGGGAAGATTTTGATGATGTATTTGATCTCCAAGATGCAGAGGCAGAGGAAGAATCTTTTGAGCTTGATGACTATCTTAATGAATATATAGAAGATGATCCTTCTTCATATAAACTCAAAGGGTCAGATTATTCTACGGAGGAGATAAAAGACAACCCTCTGGCAGTAGGCTCTAGCTTTCATGAGCATTTAGTGATGCAATTAGGCCTCATGGAGTTTGAGAATGCGGAAGAGGAGATTATTGCTGAACAGATAGTGGGTAGTATAGATGCTGATGGATATTTACGTCGTGACTTAGAGGCGCTCGTGGATGATCTAATGTTTACCAGAAACGTAGATACAGATATAGAACAAGTCCAAAATATCCTAAATCAGGTTCAGTGTATGGATCCGATCGGCGTGGGTGCGCGAGATTTGCAAGAGTCACTAATGCTACAGATGTCAGATCGTATCGATAGAGAGGTAGATGCTGAAAAGCTTAAGGCGAAGCAGTTAGGGTATAAGATTCTGGGTAAGTATTTTAATGAGTTCAGCAAGAAGCATTACAATAGAATGAAGCGCTCATTATCTCTTTCAGATAGTCAACTAAAAGAAGCGATTGAAGAGATATTAAATCTTAACCCAAAGCCATCTATTGCCTATAATAGCGCTCAGCATGGTACAAGAACGACAACGAATCAATATATCGTCCCAGATTTCATTATAATGAATCGCGAGGGTGGATTGGAACTAACATTGAATAATAAGAATGCTCCAGATCTGCGCATTAGCGATCATTACATGGATGTTCTTAAGGGATTTAAAGAAACTACTTCAGGACGCAGGTCTACCAGACAGGAGAAAGAAGCAGTGATGTTTATAAAGCAAAAGATAGATAGTGCCAAGTGGTTTATAGATGCTATCAAACAGCGTCAAGAAACACTGTATAACACGATGTATACGATCATGCAATATCAGTATGACTACTTCATGTCTGGTGATGAACGTCGGATTCGCCCTATGATACTTAAGGATATAGCCGAAGTTACTGGCTTAGATATTTCTACTGTGTCCCGTGTTGCTAATAGTAAGTTTGTTCAAACAGAATTCGGAACAAGAAGACTCAAAGATTTCTTTTCGGAATCTATCCAAAAGCAAAATGGCGAGGAAGTATCAACTCTTGAGGTGAAGAATATTTTAGAAGATATTATCTCTAAAGAGGAGAAAAAGAAACCACTTAGTGACGAGCGTCTTAAAGATATATTGACTAATCAGGGCTACAACATAGCGCGTCGTACCGTTGCTAAGTATAGAGAGCAGTTGCATATCCCAGTTGCGAGATTGAGAAAGCAGTTGTAATTATTAGAAATGCAATAAGTGAAATTTCACTTCTCCTAGCGTATTGATTTCAAGAGCACTAAATGGAATTTTGATCACATTTAATACGTCAAGTACTGTTCTTAAGAAAGGAGATTCTGTCTTAACCTTAGAGAGATCTGCATCAAGAGAAATGTAGAATTGAGAATACCTCGGATACAAGTCTGTATCAATAACTATTAATTGGTCATTGTCTTCCCATTGATTGGTATATCCGCCGATCATATTTTCCGCGCCATAACCTATACTGAGGTTTACCCAGTTTGGGATAGGAGCCTTGGGGAAAAACGATTTGATATTTGCGGAGAGCCAGATTGTTTGGCCATTATAGTCCTTTAACCAATTTTGGAAATAGCCCGTACCATAGAGACTTTGAATTCGGGTATTTAAGATTTCTTGTTGTGATGATCCTTCTTCATAAAAGTTGTATTTCTTTTTGGAGGAAGAATTTTTCAACATAATGCGTTGTTCTCCCCAGCCCTTTTGTTGAGCAACGAATAGTCCTCCCCCCAATACATTGGCACCCATATCAGTCCATGAAAAGCCCCATTGCTGGCTAAATCCATCCATTATTTCAATCGTCGACTGGAAGAGCATGCCACAAGCAAAACCTGACCAGATTGCTTTGTTCTCGCCCTGGCCCGTCCACTTCCACCCTAAGTAACAGAGTTTAGATTGGCTATAAGTAGAATACATGTGTCCGGCTTTATCCAACCCTCTCCATTCTCTAATATCATCATAAAAATGGAAGCCACTTCGGGGAAAGTCTTCGTACCAAGTTTTATAAAGGGCGAAAGATCCAACAGTATATGTTGCTCCTCCAAGACTAAGCATGAAATTCCGTCGTTTTTTATTGAGCTCTGACGTAGCATTCTTTGGATTATATCCGTTCTGAATAGTATCCAACTGAGCTGAGATACGATTGAAGGAATAGAGTCCTAAGAAAATTAGAAGGAAACTTATAATTTGTTTGCTTGTCATATTCAATGGCAAAATATAAGGCCAAAGAATTTAACTTACGATATTTGAGATATATGAAACAAAAGTTACTTGAGATAAAAAGATTGGGACACATGCTAATGCTGCTTGGAATGGCATTTTGCATCGGTGGCACAATTACGGCCCAAGACATACATTTCACCAACTTTCGCATGGCCCCTTTATCCATCAATCCAGCATTGACAGGAGCATTCGAAGGTACCTATAGGGTTAGTGCGATCTACCGAGATCAATGGACTCCCATAGATAATAGTCGACCCTTCAAGACACCGTTTGTCTCGGGTGAGTTTAACATGTTAGGTGGAGTATTGCTGGATCATGATTGGGTTTCTGGGGGAATCTCATTTCAGCGTGATCAGGCAGGATCACTAAATATGAAGAACCAAATGACTGCGCTCAATGTGGGTTATCATATAGGAATGGATAAAGATTATTCAAGGGTATTCTCATTTGGAGTTACTTACGGGTCTATGAATAGAGGTATTGACCTTATGGGAATTACACCAGAGGCCGTAGAAAACACGATCACTGGAGGTATACCAGTAGCCACGCAGATCCCAGGAGTATCAGGAGGTCCAGGAGAGGCGCAACAATCCATCTCATTTACCACACTTTCTGTTGGTGTAGCTTACAAAACGCAACTGGAGAGTGGAGGATTGATAAGATTTGGGTTGAATGCTGGTCATATCAATAATCCTGATGCTTCGATATTCAAAATTGGTGGAGGCGGTATCGATTCTATGGGAGGAGTTCCAATCGTAAGAGAAAAAGACGGCTTCGGACCAAAAATTGTCTTGCATGGGGAGGGATCATTTGTAATGAATGAAAAAGTAAGGTTGAATCCCGCACTTATCTTCCAATCTCAGAATGGATTTCGAGAATTGGCAGTACAAACGACCGCAGATTACATGCTCAATAGAGAAAAACAAATGGTTGCTATAGGAGGACTCGGATATAGACTTGGAGATGCGGTCGAACTTATGGGAGGTGTACAAATCAAAGATCTTAGGGTTATGCTAAGTTATGATCTAACAACTTCTTCATTGACTCAAGCCGGAGGAGGAGCGTTTGAATTGGCGGTGGGATATGTAGGACGGATCTATAGGACCCCTCAGGTCAAACCCGTAATTTTCTGCCCAAGACTCTAAGTGAACATTTTCAATCAAGCGAATACTATGACACGATATATATACAATACGATTTTCATCTTTTGCTTCATTGGTCTTAGCTTACAAGCTCAGCCAATAAAAAAAGTAAAATATGAAGTCATGATTCAGACCGCCGATGAGCGTATAGAAGAAGGCGATTATTATAATGCGCTCGATTGGTATCGACAAGCATATAATGAGTCAAAAGCTACAGATCTCGCTATGTCAATGGCGTATTCTTATTACAAGCTCAGGGATTTCAAAAATGCTGAACGCTGGTATACGAGAATCTTAAAGGATGATGAGGACAATATATTTATAGATGATAGATATGCCTACGGGCGGACGTTGCGATCATTAGGAGAGTTCGATAAAGCACAAGAACAGTACAATAAGATTCGCGAACTAAGTGCAGATCAAGGTCTTATCTCCCTGTCAGAATTAGAACTAACAGGAATGGCAAAAACACCGTCGTTCGCACAGAATGAGGATGTGATCGTATCGTTTGCTTCAGATAAGATTAATGATGGAACTGGAGAATATTCACCTGTGCAGTATGATGAGAAGACATTATACTTTACGTCATTTCAAAGTAGAAAAGAGACTGTATTAGATGGTTCAGAAAAGGACTACGAATCCAAAGTATATTTTACTGAAATGAGTACCGAAGGGTTCGGGAAACCAAAAGCTCTTGGGATAAAAGTAAATAGAGAAGATTATCATCAAGGAAATTTGTCTTTTTCGCAAGACAAGCGAACGATGTATTTTACAAGACAGGTAATCGAAAATGATGATGTAATATCTTCTACTGTATATAAGAGTAAGTTGACAGATGAGGATGAATGGAGTTATGCCACACCAGTTGATGGAATTAATGGTGATTTTATATCGACACAACCATCTCCAGGAGAGCTCTTCGGACAAGAAGTTTTATTCTTTGTATCAGATGCAGATGGGGGAAGTGGAGGATTGGATATTTATTATTCTTTGATCAGAGGAGAGTCTATGGGTCAACCTGTAAATCTTGGACCCATAATCAATACTTCTGGAGACGATATTACACCAAGTTACCATGATGGCCAATTGTACTTCAGTACAGAGAGTCGCCCAGGGTTAGGAGGATATGATATATTCACTTCTTCTTGGGATGGCAGTAGATGGTCCCTTCCTGAAAATATGGGGAATAATTACAATGGCCTCTTCGATGATTATTATCTGTCGTTTAATGAGAAAGGTAGTCGAGGGTATCTTGTGTCTAACAGACCAGATCCAAAGAAGAAAAAACTCAAAAGTGAGACTTGTTGCTATGATATTTACAATTTCGCTATAAAGGAGTTGAATATCGATCTTCTCGTAGGCGTGGGAACAATGGATGAAAAGCCGCTAAATGGTGCAACTGTTGAAGTTTCGGATCAAACCATTTATGACGAACCAAAATCTCAAACTTTACCTGAAGAATTTAGATTTGACTTTGACTTATTTCCAGAGCGGAAATATCAGGTCATTACTAGTAAAGAAGGATATATCTCCGATACATTAGAATTCAATACTAGTGGTATTATCGAAGATGAGACGATTAGAAAGAAAGTGTTACTGCGGGAAATACCACCTGTTGATGAAGATCCTGGATTTACGACCGAGACAGTTACGATTAACGAGGCGATTAGATTTGATAATATCTACTATGATTTCGATAAGTGGGATATCCTGCCGGAATCGGAAACAGATCTGAATATTATTCTCAACCTTATGAATGAGTATGGTGATATGGTTATTGAGCTTTCATCTCACACGGATTCCAGAGGACAGACGGCATATAACCAAAACTTATCGCAAAAGAGAGCAGAATCAGCGCGTCAATGGTTGTTAGATAAGGGAGTAGTGGGATCTCGAATTGTTCCTAAAGGATATGGCGAAGCTGTTATCTTAAACAAATGTGTCAATGGTGCAAGATGCACCAATGAAGAACATAGATTCAATCGTCGTACGGAGTTCAAAATATTAGAAGGCCCTCAGACAATTGAAATCCGTCGAGAAGTTAAAAAAGACAACCCTGGGGGGAAGTAGTCCTTTATTCCTTTGCATTGCACAAATGATTATAATGCATGGATACTTGCTAAACAAAGAAGATAAGGGGGGTGCAGAAAATACTAGTATTACTGGCTTGTCTTATTTTTAGTCAATGTTCAAATAAGAATATAGCGGCCATAATTCCAGGCGAATCTTCTGAGAGTTTGTCCAAAAAGGTGCCTGTCATGTCTTTTGTTGAACAGCGAAGAGACCTCGGCGAGATGCAAGAAGGAGCGGTTAAGGAAGTAGTTTATGAATTTGTGAATTCTGGCACTTCAGATTTGCGCATAGAGTTAGTTACCGCATGCAAGTGTACGGAGATTAAATGGCCGATAGAGCCGATAGCCCCTGGAGGCCATGGAACCATCATTGCTAATTTTGATAGTTCTGGTATGGAAGGACCATATACGAAGACACTTGACATTATAGCAAATACATATCCCATAGTCGTAGAAGTGAAGTTTAGTGTCGTTGTAAAGAGATAGCCTTCTTGGCATATTTAGTTTTGGTTGAGTATCTTCGGTGTCGATGCTTACTTCGCTTAGTTACTTTCAATGGGGAGGGTTCGTTTTTGGGATCATCTACATTATAATTGCTGCCAAAAAATACAATCATAGCTGGATCTATGGATTGTTCAGTGCAGTATCCATTATTATAGAAGATTATACCAACACACATCTTTATGTAGATGGGTTTCTTCATATACTATATGCGCTGATGGCGATCGCAGGTATTATTCTTTGGCGAAAAGGTCAAGCGCAGACACAGGTAATTCGGATCTCAAAAATGCCCCGATCATCTTATCTTGGCTACTTGTGCATTTCGCTTATAATTGGAGGAGCCCTTGGTTATCTTCTTGATAATAATACCGATGCACAGTATGCATACTTGGATGCATTTTCATCTACACTGGCAGTATTTGCAACGTTCTTAGTGATATATAGGGTTTTGAATGTTTGGACCTATTGGCTACTAATAAATCTTATAAGTATTTATTTGTACTGGCAGACGGGCGCCATTCTGTTGAGCTTGCTTTATATCGCATATCTTATATCCAATATCATGAAATGGAAACAGTGGAATGCAGATTATCAGTCACAACGAGCTTAGGATGATATACTTGGTTCCGTCCTATTGAGTTATATATGAATATTGGAGTAGCCGCATCATGAGTAGAGAATTAGAGGTATTAGAGAAATTAGAAAAGGAACTCAATTTAAAGGAGCTTCAAATCAAGAGTCTTCTTACAATTACGCAAGCGATCAATGATAATGTTGCAGGAGCAGGACTCTTCAATATGTACCGCTCTTTTCTTAGTTGGGAGATGGGGATAACTCATATGGCTTTATTTATTCCATCAGAAGATGAGGATAATCTATCTTGGAGTTGTGCTTCTTACATAGGCGAACAAAATGCTTCTTATGATCCAGAAGTACTACTTCCTCATCTGCTTGAGTATAAAAGACTGCATACACTTAAAGAAAGTGACCCCTCAGTACTACAAGATTTTGATATTGTAATTCCGGTATTTCATAAAGAAAACCCTATTGCATATTCTCTTATCGGAGGGATTAAATCCAAAGAAGATCTCTATAACAAAATCCAATTTATAACAACGATTACCAATATAATCGCCGTGGCCATCGAGAATAAGCGATTATTCAAAAGACAACTAAAACAAGAGCGCTATAAAAAGGAGATGGAAATGGCAAGTAATGTGCAACAGATGCTCATCCCTCATGTGCTGCCTTCCAATGACAATTACGAAGTTTCAACGATCTATAAACCGCACTTCAATATCGGTGGAGATTATCTGGATTTTATAGACTTTGATAGGGGACGGTTTATATTCTGCATCGCGGATATATCGGGAAAGGGAGTTGCAGCAGCGCTCCTTATGGCTAATTTTCAAGCGATGATCCAGAGTTTGATCTTTCAATATAGAGATCTTGAAACTTTCATCTTCGCATTGAATCAGACAGTATATCGCGTTACTCAGAGTGATAAGTTTATTACTTTCTTTGTAGGAGAGGTTGACCTAAGTCAGAAGACTTTGAAATATATAAATGCTGGACATTATCCTCCAGTCTTATACCAAGGAGGTGAGATCAGCCGCCTGACCTCTGGATGTACCGTTATTGGAGCTTTTGAAAAATTGCCTTTTATTCAAGAAGAGACCGTAAAACTTGAAGAAGGAGCGCTTGTAATGTGTTTTACCGATGGCCTAGCGGATCTGACAAACCAAGCAGGAGATTTATTTGAAGACAAAGGAATAGAAGACTTCGTTAATCTCAATGGCCACCTTCCGGTCAGTGATTTTCATAATAAGCTTTTGACCAGAATAGATGAATACCGAGAGGGGGAGCCTTATCCTGATGACATCGCAGTAATTTCGTGCAAGATTAAGCAGTTTGAAGATGTCCCATTGAAAAAATTTAAACCTAAAACGTAGTTCTATAGCGTAAAGTGGAGGGTATAAATTCAATTGCCCAAGTAATGATTCTGATAAGATCAGTTCATTTCTCTACTCTAAAGTCAATTGAGATGCCTTGAGTGCGAGTTTTTTAATCACTAAAAATCAAAAAAAGATCGTTTGGGTTCCCTAAGAAAGGGAATGGACTGCAGCGAAGATCATTGATCATAAGTAATGTAGTATCTGCTTTTGGTCCGCATAATTCAGCAGGATCATTAGAAGTCAGGACTAGGATTACTTGTCCGTCATCAATATCTGCAGAACACATATTATAGATGGTTGCAGGCATCATACCTCCCAAATCCCCATTGTTATCAAATGTGCCGGATCCTGATGAGGTCCATTCACCTGTGCTTATGCCCGCTTATTGATGCGCCTAAATCACTTGACCCAATCGAGATATTAAAAGATGCAGGATAAGCTAAGAATCCGGCATCAACAACAAGCTGTGGTTTGTATTGAAGGTTTACGACGAAAGTACTGTCGTAACCATTTATGGTATTCATAATGATGATACCCGATGGATTTGCTTCATTAAATATGGAATCACCAACCATCATGGTATATCCATCTCCAGAGCAACCATTATAGGATATTGTATCCATATATTTCTCAAACACAGTAACCAAGACTTTGCAAGAAGCCAAGTCACCTAAAGCATTAGCTACTACGACCTTATAGCGACCAGAATCCGATAGAGACACCGGGTGGATGATGAACTTAGCAATACTATCGATGAATTCATTAGTACCAACCCATGACCATTCTTCTGCCCAACCACCGTCTTCAGTAAGTACCCGATTATCTCCCTCACAGATTATCAAGTTGCCATTAATTTGACAAAAGAGGGTACTGTATGAATCAATCGTGATATACCTATCAATAGTATCTGACAAACCTATAGGATCACTTACAATCAACTGCACGTTATATTCCCCAGTAGAATTATAATTATGCTCAGGATTTGCCTCCGCACTGGTTGAACCATCTCCGAAATCCCATAAATGAGTATAAACACTCGATGCGCCTATTGTTAGGTTTGTAAAGAGTATCTCCTCAATTGTATCAGCGCCTGGACAAGTGATTTCATAATTGAAAGACGCCAATAGAGGAGAAACCAAAACGGACTCACCTTTAAAAAAAGCGCATTTAGGGCACGCACAACCAATGGTACGATTACATATGTTACTAGCGGCATTTGATGAACCCCTTGCAAAATAAGTGTCCAAAATTTTGAGTTGAGTACCACAAGAAAAGGTGACCACCTCGTCTGGAATACATAGGGTAAATTCTCCTGAAGAGCTAAAAATTTGGTCGAAACATTGATTCGCATAATATAGAGAAGTCCGGCACAAGATGAAAGGTTAGGGGGAGTATAGAATACTATGATAAAAGTTGTTTGCTTAGGGGAATGGACAAACAACTACTACAAGCATTTTTCCCAGCGGGGTTATTAGATTATTTTGAGGTAGTATCCTTTAACACAGATACTGCTGAGTACGTATTTCATTTGCGAGAGATGAACATCGCTCCAGCGGGCTACGATAAGGATAGTTTAGAATCGAAAGGCTTCTATCAAGAGGAAACAATAACAGATTTTCCACTAAGAGGCAAACGATGTAAGTACAAATTCAAGCGACGACGTTGGCTAAATAAAGAGGACGGTAGTATCGTAAAAAGAGATTGGTAACTACTCGAAAAAGGCACTCGGACGACAACTGAGGTTGCCACTTTTTGAAAAGGGATTAATCGATAAAACGCCCATAAGCTGCAAG
>JBLIDB010000146.1:0-12921 GCA_047634015.1 Saprospiraceae bacterium | reverse complement strand
CCGGATATGATCCAACCAGTGAAATATTGAAAGTTGTAAATCATTTTATTTTCATGCCTGAGGATAGCCAGGAACGAATCTCCCAAAAAAAGCGCCTCATATATAGATGGATATTAGGAATTCCCGCCGCATTGTTTGGAGAAATTTCAGAATTAATATTGGTCCTAATTGGGCACAAAGGAAATGGAAAGACGGAATTCTATAAAAATATATTGCCGCCAGAGTTGGCACAATTCCATACTGTCAATGGATTAAATAGGGGTAAAGATTCTGATATTCTTTTGACGGAAAAGTTGATTATTAATCTTGATGAGTGGGAAAGCATAGATAAAAAAGTGCTCAGTCTTTTAAAGACGTTGGCTAGTGCACGATCTTTTAGTGTAAGACGCCCTTATGGGAAAGGAAATGTTGACTTAAAAAGAATGACATTGCTTTGTGGGACCTCTAACCAAGATGAGGTTATTTATGATAACAGTGGCGGAAATCGAAGAATCTTTCCAATTAAAATAAAGGGTCGTGATTTTGAGTTTTTTGACGCGATCGACAAAGAATTGCTCTTATGTCAATTATGCCATTTATGGAAAGCCCGAAAAGACAAGGGAAAACATGTCCATAAGTTAACCAAAGATGAGCAAGAAGACTTAGATATAATTAGTTATGCTCACTATCAGAGCCCACCCGAAACCGAGTATGTTTCAAAGTATATTATTGAAGCAGACTATGACAAAGAGGGAAATCCGATCGGTCAGGCCAATGTAAATTACTTCTTCATGACAGCAACTGATGTCTCCGATTATATTCAAGCCCAGGTTCAACTTAGGATAACAAAAGAAAAAGTAGGCAGGGCTTTGAAGTTCTTAGGGTTTAAGAGAGTTCAAGAAAGAAGAGGTTCTATGCCTACTTATGGATATTATATTTCTGCAGTGTCAGAATCCGAAAAAGGGAAGGATACAGAAGAGAGAAGAAAGAAAAAAGAGTTCTACAGAGATCGCGAAGAGCGCTTCGGCCATTGATCTTGTAGTAAGTGCTTTTTCTAAAAAAACGATAGGGAAACACCCTTTTTAGGCTTTTTGTAGTAGGTAAGAGGCAAAATAGAGTATTAAAGGGGGGGGAGGGTAATATAGCACAGAGAGAGACCTAACGATCGCAAAGAAATAAAAAGGGTAGGGTATAAGAATTGAAAACGAGCTACTACTTACTACAAATGGTGAATATGTCGAACAAAAATTTCGAAGGCGAATTAAAAATAATTGAATTGAATAATCAGAATAAAAAAAATGGAGGAAGAAAACAGAATGCCAGATTCAAGTGCTCAAGAAATTGAAGTGGAAGGAATTAAAGTTCCTACAAATCTTCCAAAGCCAAGCCCTGGAAGAGATTTGAAAAAGGCTGAGAAGATAGAAATCGCTACCTATTTATGTATGATTCATTCAAAGGATAAATTCAACCTTGCTGAAACCCTGAAGCTATTTGGTATTAAAGATTACGGTACTTGGCATAGATGGGTTCGGAAAATTCCGGAGATTCAGGCTCTTTATAAAGAGGCAGAAAATAATAGGACAGTAGAGTACTTCAAAAGATTAAAGGCCAAAGCTCGTACAGCCTTAGAAAGAAAAATTGAAGGAGAATACCTCGTTCTGAAAACAAGAAAGGTTAAGCGGCCAAGTAAGGAAGACAAAACTACCCACCCACAGTTGGCATCAGTAGAATTATTAGTTGAGGAGACAGAGAAAGAAGTTTACATACAGCCAGATTCACAAGCAATAATTTTCGCGCTAACTAATATGGACTCTGTCAACTTTGAAAAATCTCCGAAACCAGAAGATCCAGAAGAAGGAGAAATTAATATTCCTCCTATCAGTTGGGTGGAGTAAAAGACCTGATAAATACTCGAAACACTCGAATCTATATAAAAGCAGAACTTCTCAAGAACCAATCAGCTAATATTTAATTCTCCGCATATGAAAGTGATCCATATATTGAGATTCTCATCGAATTAAAATCTCTCAATCATACTTCAAGCTCTTCCACATAAAGGAACAGAGGGAACAAACGTTTCGATAAGGGAGCCTCGATTGTTTCGGTATAGGGCATGAGAATGTTGCTCTATATCACTGCAATAAGGCCCCAGTCACGCTTCAATTGACTCGTAATACCACCTATCATAGGGATTAGGTGTTCGCTGTAATCAACTACGCTAAAAAATGCAATTTTAAAGTCTTCCCCATTTCCCGTAAGTGATTTTGCAACAGATAAAGAATATCATAATGTATTTTTTACCCTATGTTTAGTTATTCCGTGTGGATAGATATGGATAATTTACGAAGGAAATAATGGGGAAATGAAATGAAAAGAGAATGACTGATCTTTAATTGGCTTGTTACTAAGCCTTACATCAATATACGGCCAAGATGTTTTAGTTCCAGCTCCGCTGACAGAAATAGGTTCCAGACCTTTTAGATTTCTTAAAACTATGCCATTTCGGAAGCAAGGATGAAAAAGCCGACACCTAACGAATTATACTTTCATCTCCAGACTATTCGGACTTTGATCTTCCATTAGGGCGTAGGGAGGCCGCTGATAGTTACATCCTTCAGATATTCAAGGTTATTGGTAGGCATAATATGTAAAAACAGAAAGTAATGTCATTTTTCAAAAAACTATTCACGAAAGAAACTCCTAAAGAGAAAATCAAAGTCACCAAAGGGCCTCAAAAAAGAAGAACAGGAGTCTATGAGGCGTATAGAGGGAGATTAAGAGAGTTGGAGTCTTTTACTGGCAATAGCTCTGTAAATTCTATTGTAAAACAATTAGGTTACACAAAGAGTCAGGTGCATACGGTTCATACTTTCAAATCTTCAGTAACCTCATCTATCACTTTTAAAATATTAACAAAGGATGTCGTTTTCGTTGTGACAGAGCCAGAAGTGCTAAGCTTTAATCATTCCGATAGAAAAAGAGAAATAGCAGAAATAGATTGGGAGTTTGAATACGAAACTATTGGGATGAAGGATCATTTAGAAGACGCTATAGATGATAAAGACCTTTATTTCGATTACTTGAATTCAATAACAACACTTACGCGTACAACAGAAGACATATACAGCTCTCGCTCTACAAATGTGCTTCTGTTCTTATACTTCGAGAATGGCGTATTAGCTGGGGTAGACGAAGATCTGGAAGTATTAGAGAGCCTCATTCAAGAAAGAAGAATGCCTAGAGCGACAGACACGAACATGAATGAAGAGCTTATAGCGGCAAAAACGGAGTTAGTAACTCTCAGCAATAGACTATTAGAGGACTATGCAGCAGGGGAGGTAGCTGATCCAGTAACAAGTCCACAGGAAGGCATAAGACGATTACAAGAACTATCGAATCAACTAGACGCGCGCCTGGCAGATAAAATTATTGAAATTTTTGCCGAACATGAGAATGTTGAGGAATCGGATGAGTTAGATTTTTTTAAAACGTCACTAATTGAGTACGGCGAAGGATTACTGGCCTACTACCGAGAATCAATTCAAGATATAATTGATTTATAAATTCAAAAACAAAATATGAAATTTACTCTATACGCTTGTTTCCTATTCTTTCTCTTCTTTACTACTTCTCTGAAATCACAAGTAATTGTAGAAGGGGTAAACATAAATGAATTGGATGAGATTGTTTATTGCCAAGTTGTAGCCTTCGGAAAAATATTTAGCAACAAGGTGAAAATAAATATTGACTATGGACAGGAACAAAAATTCTTTGGAAAGCAGAATAGCCGGGTAACAAACATAAACGGAAAGCAGATAAAATTCAATAGCCTTTTTGCTGCTGTCAATCATATGGGTAAGAACGGATGGAAATTCGTACATGCATATCCACTTACAATGCAAGGAGGTTTGGGAGGATCTCAAAATGTTTATCATTACACTTTTGAAAAAGACGGGTCCTTTCAAAATTGATATTGATTTTTCGAGCCATGAAAGGAACGAATAGATGGACCTACGAATTCATCTTCGATAACTACGCTTATGACACCTCGGAAACAATGTTCAAAAATAAGAGCGAAGATCTTGTAAAAATAATGAAGAAGATCCTTGTTAGAATAAGCGAATAAGAAAACCATGCTAATCAAGCACAGACATACCGGGGTTGATTAGACATAATATGTAGTGGCATGAAGAGATTAGTAATTTTTTTTTAGTGACCATAAAAAGTATCCTGCCCTGTGACGACATAGGAAGAAAGGCCGCCTCTGCTACAGATAAGTACAAAACACTTGGAGATTCTATATCAAACCAACCTCACCAATTAGATACTATTATTTTAGGTTTTGTCCTTGGGTCTAAGAAAAATGATGTAGGCACCCATTTTCAAAAACTACTCGACGTTGGTAAACTGAGCCTTAACGAAAAGAAAGAATACATCTATGAATTCCACACTGTATAATATCGCGAAGCTGACCCCCTGAATATCGTTTTATGTGACCCCCTAAAAAGTTGGGAAAAACGCATGCTCCAAAGAAGTGGAATTAATAAAGTGCTAGACTTGATCTCATAATCATACTTCAAGATCTTTAGCAAAAGAGAACAGACCTTTCGCCATGGGATCTTTATAGACTGGTTTGACTTCGGTCATGAGAAGGTCGCGTTGTATCACTACAATGGGTTTGTGGTACAAGTATTCTATTCAAAAAATAATAATGAGATAGTTAGATTTGAGGCGGTAGACGAAATGGTGGCAGCAGAAAAATATATTACCTTGGATTACTCAAAACTCATTTAACCATTCTAAACGTTTAATGCTTCATGAAATGTTATGAAGTATTTGGTTTCAACAGACCAATGAGAGGCATGGATATAGAAATATTGAAGTGCCTCTTTTTTCACATTAGATAATTACCGTTTCCCGCGTTTTCTTTTGCTTAGATACTTTTGGATATCTTTTGCTTAGATACTTTTGGATAATAGAATAGGAAGAACAGGCAATTAACTGACATAAATTCATATAATTATCTTTCTCCTAACTCCACAAAGGCCCTATCAATATCTTTTATAGGATCTAACGATTTTGATGATAACTCTGAGTCCTTAAGGTCCAGCGCTAACTTTTATCTGGGGATAGAAGTTCGTTTTGGGTCTCCTTATTCCATTCGTTAAGAGTAGATAGATGTTTTTTAGTGGCATGCCTATTTATGACAAAATTGGAATACTTCCCTGTTATAATAACAGGGGCGTAAGCTGGAGAACCCCCTTTTGCCATGCGAGCATCAATTATCTTGTAATTTTCAGGCACCGCATATTCTTTAAAGTCCTTATTAATATATGAATTGAGTTCTTCGATTTCTTCCAAGTATTTAGAAGTTGATTCATAATTCATCAAGTATTCCCAACCCTCAATTTCCGCAAGAATCTGATATTCTCCAGGCAGGCGTTCGCCAATTAAATGAATACCTCCATTGAGATGGGAGTTACCCAGGACTAAACCACCCGAAAAACCATCAATAATTAAGCCTTTGCCATGCAAAATTGCGAGGTATGCATTCTTGATGAATGGTTTATCATCCTTGATATAAGTATGGAGGAACATCGATTATTTATTCTTTTTCGCTGAAGCGTTGGGAGGTATTAGCAATTAGCAGCTTCCCAATCGTAGAACTCATCTTTTGACACTTCCATAGTTCTTAAGCTTGTTTGAATATGGGCGAACGGTATTTCTTTTTTTGCTGCCCAAACAGGAATAGGACGTAATGAATCAGCCTTAGTATACTGATGATGGGAACCCTTAGTTCTTTTGTAAGCCCATCCATGATACTCCAGAAACTTAATCCAGCATTTTGTTGGCCTTGGCCTATCCCTACCCACTTACTTCAACCATCTCTATACAAACCTCCGTTGTGTTAGGTAGGTCAAAATTATTAAGAATGCCTTTTGCATCTACGAATGCTCCGATATATTTTCTTTTCCTGTAACGATCTTTGTGCCAACCTAATTTACTTAGCTCTTGATGAACTTGTCGTTCCGTTAAAACCATAAATGTATCAAAAACAGTTTCAAGAAGCTCATTAAGCATTTGAAATGCCTCTTCCTTTGAGTCTCCATATCCAGATAAATCTAATGCGGGCAAATAAGCGATGTTGTGATCATGATCCAAGAAAGAAATAGTAGCCATTTTAGCCTTGATCAAACCTTTCTTAAAGTCAATCTTCATAGATTGTCCAGAAGGTTTCCCTAATTTCCTTATTTCCATTTTCCCCATTACTTAAACTTACTACAGTTTTTTATCTTATAACAAACAAAATCAAGAATTGTGCCCTAAAATTGTGTTAAAATATAATTTGTGCCCCCTTTAACGACCCCTTAGAAATAAAAAAGAGCATAACTAATTGATTATCAGTTATGCTCTAAGTAAATAAGTCGGGGCGGCAGGATTCGAACCTGCGACCCCCTGGTCCCAAACCAGGTGCGCTAACCGGACTGCGCTACGCCCCGATGAAGTATATTACTTCTTAAATAATCTATATGCGGTGGAGGAGGGATTCGAACCCCCGGTACCAGTTTCCAAGTACGACGATTTAGCAAACCGTTGGTTTAAGCCACTCACCCACTCCACCTAATTCTTGCTTTCCAACAAAGATCACCTCTGTGATATTCTAAGCGAGTGCAAAGATATGTTTTCACTGAAATAAAACAACAAAATAATGAGAAGGCTGCAAATTTATTTTCAAATGACTTCTTGAGCCTATACTAATTCGAATGCAATGGCCCTTTTTACCATGCCTGCGGTATTTCTCGCATTGAGCTTCGAGAGGAGGTTACTTCTATGTGCTTCCACTGTTTTCAGGCTTATGAAGAGTTTACCCGCTATCTCTTGATTTGTATTTTCGTCCATGATGAGATCAAGGACTTCTTTTTCCCTTCTCGTTATTTTTGGCACTTGTTTCTCAGCGGGTTTCGCCTTCTTATTATTACTAATGAGGCCATTCATGATTGTATTCGTGATATCTTCACTGAAATAAGTTCTGCCGGAAGCTACCGTTCTGATTGCAGTTACAAGTTCTTTACGTCCTGTATTCTTAAGTACATACCCTAGCGCTCCTGATTTTAGTACTTCCGTAATGTAGCTTTCTTCATCATGCATGGATAATACAAGAATTTTGATGTGATCCTTAAGTTTCAGAATCCTTTGACAGATCTCAATACCACTTATGTCTGGTAAATTTATATCCAGGAGAATAATGTTTACTCTATCCAAAAGTTCCATGTTAAAGACTTCCTTGCCTTCGTGGCATCGATGGACAATCTCAATGTCTTCTTCCTTGGATAATATGGACTCTAGGCCCTGAACAAACATTTTGTGATCGTCTACTATGAGTATCTTTATCATGTGTGTGTTTATATTTAAGTCGAAAGTAGGCCTACTAAGGTTGTGCAAAACTAGGATTTACCCTAAATAGCTTACTCTTGATAAAGTTGGAGATTGTGACATAATGAGAATCATAACAGTTTTTTTACTCTCGATATTATTTCAGCCCATTCATGGACAGGAATATAGGTTGACTGAGGGAAACCCGTATTCGGACTCCTTGAGGGCTATAAACCTGCGTATCAAGCATTCTTATACCGTAGATGACCTTTCACAGATGGCCAAAGGGCATTATGAGAGGGCAATGCATAATTTTAGTATTCATGTTCGGGATAGGGATGTTATAGATGATTTGGCAAAAAGTGCTGAAATATCCAACTACATCAAAGATGATTTTGGCTTCTACAAAGCCCGTTTTGCCCTTGCGAGTTTCTACATAGAAGAAGATATTTTCTTGGATGAGGCCCTGAGACTCACTACAGAGTGTCTTGATTTTTATAAATCTCAAGATGAGCTAAAGTTTCTTGCATTAGCAGTTACTCAACTGGCTAGAGGACATCAACATAAGCTCAACTATGATAAGGCGATCGCTCACGTAGAGGAGGGGCTTAAGTTGAGTACTGAAATAGGCGATAAGAAATTAATCTTGGAAAATAGATTGTTACTTGCCAAATTATTGGCCAGTCAAGGTCGTGTAGAGAAGATGATAGAACAGGCAAGCTATATTATTGAATCTGAGAAGCGTTATGGTTTTAATGAGCTAACGAATGAGGCGAACTTTCTCATTGGTGAAGTACTTATCAGAGATCAGAGAAAGAAAGAAGCCCTCCCATATTTGGAAGAAGCGGTGCAAAATATTGGTAATGTAAACGATCTGGCTTATCAAGCCAATAAATTATTGTCTCAGGTATATCTGAATTTTGGCAAAACCAAGTTGGCTTATGAGCATTTGCAAAGAGCGAATAAGATTACGAATGAACTCTATGATAAGGAGAAGTATGCGATGGCAAGTCAGAATGCCATAAAATATCAATCCTATGAACGAAAAAAGGAAATCAAAGAATTAGAGGAAGAGAACCAATTATCAAATTTTAAATTAAATCAGCGAACAAGATTTTTTATAATACTCACTGTACTCCTTGCTCTTGCGGCGTTAGCGGTATATAATTATTATAGGTTGCAAAAGCACAAATATGAATCGGAGCGTATTCTCGGAGAGCAGAAAGAAAAAATCGCAAAACAAAAAATTAACGATCTTGAAAACTCTCTTAAAATAGAAAACCTTCAAGCCGTAATCTCTGGTCAAGAAGCAGAGAGGACGAGGATATCGACAGATCTTCATGACAGTTTGGGAGGGATGTTATCTACTCTGAAATTACATTATGATGGCTTACAAGTGGAACATGAAGAACTTGCAAATGATGAAGACTATCATCGTGTGATGCAACTGATAGATGAAGCATGTAAGGACGTGAGGGATATATCACGTAATTTGAAACCAGTAGCATTGGAAAAACTTGGAATGACGGCAGCATTAAAAGATCTTGTAAATAAATACCGTGTAAAAGGAATACTTGATATTTCTATAAATACGAATAATGTTGATGGATTGCTCTCTAAAGATTCTAAGCTACATGTATACCGCATCATTCAAGAATTATTAAACAATGCATTAAAACATGCGCAAGCATCTGAAATTGATGTTCTGGTCAATAGGGCAGATGACGGGCTTGTAATAATGGTTCAGGATAATGGTCAAGGATTTGATCCTAATACTATAAAAAAAGGCCTGGGACTTGATAATTTACAATCGCGGGTGAATGTACTTAGGGGAGAAATGGAGGTTGATACATCAATTTCAAGAGGAACTGCTGTTACAGTGCATATCCCTTTGAGCATACAGAACCTTATGGCGCCTGTATTGCAAATCGTAGACTAGGGAATACCCCATCTAAAATTATAGTGTTTCCATTAACTAATCAAGGAGAATAGGGATCTACATTTGCATTCAAGCAGTGCAAAAAGTTGCAACGTTTTAAAAATAGGTAATAACTTTTATTACTGTTTTTAGGTTTTATGACGATTGACTGTTCTTCTAAAAGGATTGTTTCGATTGTCTATAAAATTCAGCCAGGTGATTAAGTGAACCTTCGTCAAAAACCTAATATTCCTTTTCTTTTTCGGGGTGATAAATTCAAGGAGTTATTTTTAAAGAATTTTGATGAAGGTTTCTTTTTTTTAATTTGACATATAGGCTGAATATCTTGGCATGAAAATTCTAATTTTCAAGAAAAAATTCTGAATATTAGAGCGTAGCAATGATGTCTACATTTGATTTGACAGTTTGGCCCATTTTGACATTATACTTTGTGCCTAATGGTAAATATATGTCTACTCTGGACCCGAACTTTATAAATCCCATATCTCCTCCTTGTAAAACAGATTCTCCAACTTTCGTGTAATTTACAATACGGCGTGCTAATGCACCAGCTATTTGCCTCGTTAGAATTTTAACTGATCCTGTGTCATATACAGTAGTGTGTCTTTCGTTTTCAGTGGAAGATTTTGGATGCCATGCTACCAAATATTTGCCAGGATGATATTTCTCATAGGCGATTGTACCACTGACTGGATGGTGGTTGCTATGTACATTGATGGGAGACATAAATATCGAAATCATGAGGCGTTCGTCTTCAAAATATTCACTTTCTATAGTATCTTCTATTACTACAACTTTACCATCTGCTGGTGCGATAATGTCAGTACTACTAGGGTTTAAAACTTTACGTTGTGGGTTTCTGAAAAACTGCAGTATTAAAATCATTAAAACACTAAACGTCACATAGATTAATGTGGCTATTGTTGATGGTCCCAGATATCTGTATGCAGTCATGCAAACTAGGAAACTTACTATCAGGCCTATTGTAATTGTAGCCTTTCCTTCTCTGTGAAGTGTCATTACTGTATTATTATAAAATGATAGAACAATGATATAAAAGGAAGGCTGTAAATGAAGCTATCCAACCTATCTAAAAAGCCTCCATGTCCTGGTAATATGGAACTGCTATCCTTAATCTTATGAAATCGCTTCCAATTGCTTTCTGTAAGATCTCCAAGTAATCCAACTATTCCTAATATTAGGGCTAAGTATATCCATTGCAACGTAGTCAATGAAGAAATAAATTCAGCAATGATCACAGCTCCTATGATACCTGCGATTATACCTCCGATCCAACCTTCCCAAGACTTGCCTGGAGATACAGCATACAGAATTTTTTTCTTACCGATAGCCTTACCGACAAAGTACGCACCGGCGTCGTTTAACCATATGATTATAAAACTACCGAGTATTAGTAAGCGAAACATCTCGTGCTGATATACTTCATGAAGCCCTATCATAAATGGTAGCGCCAGATAAAATAGTGGCTTGAGGAATTTTGGCAGTAAGGTAAGTAAAGATTTGTGCTGTAACCATAGCATCGCGCCTGTAATCAGATATAGGATACATAGTATTGTACTCAGTATAGACATCTCCTGATCGCTGAATGTAAGAACTACGCCTAATACAACTACCAGATGCACTAAGACAGTATTTAGTGCTTGTTGAGTAACACCTCCACTTTTAAATTCTATAGAAATGAATTCATAAGTACATAAGCCAAGCAATATCCAAAGCATAACCATTGAAGTCGTGGAATTCATCAGAGATGCACCAGATAGCCCTATGACATAGAGTATACCGGTGGGGATTCTTTTTCTAAGGTCTGCGTTCATCTGACATATTGGCGAGGCGTGTAGCAATGTAAAACAAACTCAAAGTTAGGAGAAATGATAAGACTGTTATCACAATAGGAATTTCAGGTATCTTATCAACTTTAGGAAGTTCTTCGCCTCGAGTAGAATAAAGCAGGAGGACTTGTAGTCCATTATTGATAAAGTGCAATAATATCGCAGACCAAAGGGAGTCCGTATAATAGTATGCGTAGCCGAGTAAAAGACCAAGGAAAGCAAGAGGGATAAATCGTTCGAATTGCATATGAAACAAGCCAAATATTAGAGCCGTTACCCATATTGCTAAATGTGGATTATTCCAATGTTGCGAAAAGGTACGTTGAATGATACCTCTGAAAATCAGCTCCTCTCCAAAGGCTGCGAGGAGGCCTACAAGAAAAAGATTCATAAGTAATTCCGCTATTCCATCCATAAAGAGGGTCTTCTCCATGAGATTCAGAGTAGCCTCATTGGAACTACGCATCCATTCAGCCAAGGGTAGATCCATATTGACCTGAGATAGAAAGGCGATCAGTGGGTAGGAGCAGAGTATTATTAATGCCCAGAGATATACATGACCCGAAGTGAATGAATTTAACTTTAAGAACGGCGGATAATCTTTTTTCCTAAATAAGTAAACCCAAATGCATCCAGGAATTAAGAACATACCTAAATGATTGATACTTAAACCAATCCTTAATAACATTCTTTCACCAAAAGAAATCAAATTGTCGCCTTGGACCTCATTCATTGATAAATCCCCCAATTCCCAGATTCCAAGAGAGAGAAGGTTGGAAACGACCCCAACTCCAAGAATAAGACCTACTAAAACCAGTAGAGGCATGAGGGAAGTTGTTTCACTAAAATTATCTTTTTGAATCACATCAGTTTTTTACGGAAGTATTACGTCCTTTGTGTTTTCATCCTAAAGTAGGATTCTTATGAGAACAAAGCTAAGTGTAAACATAAATAAGGTTGCGTTAATTCGGAATAGTCGGGGAAGTAATCTTCCTAATTTAATGCAATTCACTAAGGATTGTGAAGCGATGGGTGCTGATGGCATTACGGTGCACCCTCGTCCGGATCAGCGCCATATCAGATACGATGATATTCCTCTATTAAAAGAAATTGTTACTACTGAGTTGAATATAGAAGGATATCCATCTCCAGAATTCATGAAACTTGTTTTAGAAAATATGCCACATCAGTGTACGCTTGTGCCTGATCCACCTGGCGTCTTAACGAGTAGTGAGGGGTGGAAAATCGATAAAAATGAATCCTTTGTAAGAGAAACTATCCAAGAATTACAATCTAAGCAGATACGAGTTTCCTTATTTGTAGATCCTATTGTTAGTCAGATTGATATGGCCAGAAAGGTCGGAGCCGATAGGGTAGAGCTCTACACAGGAGATTTCGCACATCAATATAATTTAGATAGGAAGAAAGCGGTTCAGCCTCATATTGATTGCAGTCAGCGCGCTGCGGAGTTGGGTATAGGCCTCAATGCAGGGCATGATCTGGATCTTTCAAACCTCAAATTCTATAGTGAGCAGTTAGTTGGACTCAAAGAAGTATCCATAGGGCATGCCTTGATATCAGATGCACTCTATTATGGTATCAGTAATGTTATAGGGATGTATAAATCCTTACTCGGATAGTTAGAACTTAAGGATATAGGGCGAACGCACCAAAACATATAGAAATATTGTAATGTGTTATCTTGGCGTGATGGAAACGTATCAAGACCTATTCTGGGAAGTACCAGATCCGAGGGTACAAGGCAGATGTTTACACAAG
>JBLIDB010000145.1:0-12962 GCA_047634015.1 Saprospiraceae bacterium | reverse complement strand
TATACTATTACCTGTTGGGCCAATTAAATCTATTGTGGTATATGTCGAACTATCTGTATAGACATAGGTAAATGTACCATCCATATTATCCTCAACTCGCACTATTCCGCGACCATCAAAACCGTCAGCTCCATCTGATCCCGCAATACCTGTTGGGCCCTGTATTCCTGCTGGACCTTGTGGACCCGTAAAATCTGAAGTTACAAGTGAATCTCCATTGGTGTAATGTATGGTCAATGTGCCATTTCCGTTATTGATCGTACTATCTCTACCATTACCTGCTGGGCCGGTTAAATCTATTGTGGTATATATCGAACTATCTGTATAGACATAGGTAAAGGTTCCGTCCATATTATCCTCAACTCGAACGACCCCACGACCATCTGAGCCGTCAGCTCCATTCGAACCGGTCGCTCCATTCGAACCATTAGCCCCATTAGCTCCAGCTGCGCCTTGTGGTCCTGCTGCACCAACACCATCGGTACCATCTAAACCATCGGCACCTTGAGCTCCTTGTGGACCTGGAAGGCCAGTCGATCCTGCAGGGCCTCTAAAATCTGCTGTTGTAAAAGTATCACCGTTAGAATAGAAGATAGTAAAAGTACCATTACCATTATTGACTGTATTAACTATAACATTTCCATCATCTCCTGTTAGATCTGCTGTAGTAAATGTGGAACCATCTGAATAAATAAAGGTATATGTTCCATCATTATTATTTCTTGTATTAATTATTCCAATTCCATCTATTCCTGCTGCACCCTCTGTACCTTGAGTCCCATTTGTTCCGGGCAGTCCCATACTACCTTGAGATCCTTGTAGGCCCTGTAGACCAGCAGCCCCCTGAGTCCCGTCTGCTCCAGCAGGCCCCATATCCCCTTGAATGCCTTGAGCGCCTTGCGGTCCTTGTAGACCGGACGCCCCTTGAGTCCCGTCTGCTCCAGAAACACCTATAGGCCCTTGAGGGCCCGTAAAATCTGAAGTAACAAAAGAATTGCCATCGGTATAATAGATCGTTAATATTCCATCGCCATTGTTTTCAATTCGATCGATTCCGATCCCGGTTGGCCCCTGAGGGCCTTCTGGCCCCATTATTCCCGGATAGTCGGCCAGATCTACAGATCTTGAATTACCATCTTCAATTTCGATATTCAATACTGAACCCACTAATTCGAAAGTAGTAATCAATTGATCATCCGTATTCAAGGATGCTAAATCCAGCGTTCTAGTATTTCCATCTTCCAAAGAAATAGTTAGAATTGTACCATCTAATCTTAGTTCTGTTATGTTTTGATTATCCTCGCCTAATCCAACAAGACTTACAGTTTGAGTATTTCCTCCTTCTATACTTATTGTAAGTTCATCTCCATTCAGTTCGAAAAATGTGATTGATTGATTGTCACTGTCACTACTTAGACATAACCAATTAGGTATCGCGGGTGTCCCAACATTAACTTCAATGCATATATTGTCAGTATTGAATATTGTTAACCCTGTTGGTGGTTGATTTATTCCATCTCTCTGAGTAACGTTCATTCTTGGCCATAAAAAGCCCTTATCGGTGCTTTCCAATTCCAGTAATGAGGCAGGATTTATAGAATTGGGATTATCTCCCATTTTTACTTGCCCTTGAAGACCTATCAAGGAAATAAAAAAGAAAAGCAAAACCGATAGCAAATATCGGCAGAGAATAGAAAAACTATGTCTAATATGCATATTAGAGGACATAATTGATTAGTTTGAGGTTACTATTTTAGACTCAATGGAAAGAGTCCAAAGCAACCGTTTTAGAGCATACATTTTGTCTGGCACTTGTCAGAAAAGAGGAATCCCGACGAACACTAATCAGGATTTGCTGGTATATTCTAAAATCATAGAATATAGCTAAATCATTAATGCAGCGGCCATTGCGCTTGGCGCTTCTTTGGACAAAATTGCTTGGAGGTAGTAAGGTTTTAAGGGAAGATTTCATATCGCGTGGTGTTATGGTGTTATACACTTAAGACAAAATTTTATATCTCCCCCCCTATTCAAATATATTTTTTTTTATTAATTCGTTCACAAATCTAATCAACATATTGAATATTTTTATAATGTATTAAACATTTTACAAATAACCTTTCAAAATCCCCATTAATGGGGGTAGCACAAAATCATAGGAATATTTTAGTTCTCAAGCAATTGCATATATTAAAATCTGTGCTACATTTGCGGCCCTGATAAGTGAATGTGCAATATGTTGTACTTTCTATATCAGCAGCTTCATTCCTTTAGTTAAGAAATGAAAGTTTCGGAGGAGTGGCAGAGCGGTTGAATGCACCGGTCTTGAAAACCGGCATACTTTACGGTATCGGGGGTTCGAATCCCTCCTCCTCCGCACAAAGCTTTTAGAAAGGCCTCGAAATCGAGGCCTTTCTTTATTTAAAGAATGTTCTTTTAACAACATTCTTTCTTCTTTGGATTCAAGTAATATTCTTAGGTTAGTCGCGAATAGAGTCCAAAGTGCACTATAAAACAATTCATATCATGCTCATCTCCTTATGCTTGGGCTCTATAACTCATGTCCCAGGACAGACTGATGCCCATTACTGGACCCACCAATATGGCGCTAAAGGTCTTCTCATGAACGGTGCTGTAATTGCAGACCCTTCCGATGAGACTTCACTATTTTACAATCCTGGAGCCATGGGAAAAAGTGATAATGTGGGATTTGCTTTTTCATTCTTTACTCCTACTCTGGCGACTTTGAGCATTTCAAACCTACTTGGAGATGAAGGCTCCTACAATGACACCAGTTTTGATTTAGCCCCAGGTTTCTTAGCGGTTAGATTACGCCCATTCAATAATGGCAATATAACTTTAGGTATCGCCTCGTTTCAAAGACTGAATACCGAGTTAAGCTATCGAGACCGAAAGATTGGGTTGAGCTCTGATACTCCCCAAGACATTTTTAGAAGTGAGGTTGATTTCAATAGAAGTTTATCTCAATCATGGCATGGCATTGGAATATCATGGAATGTGACAGATAGATTAGGAATAGGTATTACTCAATTTTCCGTTTGGCATAATGAATCATTTAATCTTGATATCAAACGAGAACTTTATGCACGGACTACACCGAATTCCTTATCCGTTGGAATTAGATCTCGAATCAATTATGATATTTCTATCAAAAGCTCATTTTTATCAAAAGTGGGAATGGCCTATGAAGGAGACACATATCGCTTAGGCATGACTTTTACATCACCCATTTATGGAGGAATGCGCAAGCGTGCAGAATACTTATTTGACTACTTAACACGAGAAGAAAGAAGAGAGACTGAAGTTAGCTCAAATCGCCCGCAAATTGATCTCGCAGATTTCAAAACGCCCTATTCAATAGGCTTAGGGTTGGAAATAAATAAAAATGATTGGATAATTGCGTTTTCCGCTGAATATTTTGGCAAGATTGATCCCTATTATGTTATGAATGATATTGATGACCCATTTGATGGACTTCTTACAGAGGCTGTAGGGGAAACATTTGAGTTAACCTACGCTAATAAAGCTGTAATAAATTTTTCAATTGGTGCACAAAAAAAGGTGAATGATAAAGAATCTATTTTGATGGGCTTTAGAACAGATTTCAATCAAAGAAATAGTTTTGATCTAAATTCCAATCTCAATTTAACGGATACCAATCCTAATGTCTACCATGTCTCTGGTGGTGGTCTTTTTGAAGTAAAAAACAACTTTCTTTCATTGGGATTTGACTATGGCATTGGTATTAGAAAGAATGGCCAACAATTATTTGACTCCAATGAAGTAAATCGAGAAAATCTATTAGAATTCGCATCCGACAATAATGTAAAAAGCACATATCATTCTGCTACGCTATTTCTTACCTATGATTTTATTCTTTCCAGATTCTCAACCATGGATGATGAAAACTAAATTCTAATTAATTATATGCCCTCTCACTAATACTAACTTATTATTGGGCAAGAAGTGAGGCGCATTTTCAAGAGTAACAACTTCTAAAATAGCGGGGGAAATCAGTCTCCTGCTAAAATCAACATTACAAGCATAAGGTGCGATCCAATCTTGTACAGAATGTATATGTACTGTAGCTGCCCGGATATTCTGCCATTTTCTCATGACACCCTCCAGCGCTTCAGAATGATACATCTTTTCTGCATTTGCAACCCTTACAAAGGGAGGAAATATATCATCTACGAAATTATAATTCAAAAATTTATTAAACCAAAAAATTGGCTCACATTCAGAACCATTAGAAGGAGAAAGAAGGATTAACTTACTCACATGCAACTCAGGATTCGACGCAAGGGCTCCAGCTATAGGCCCACCATAAGAATATCCTACGAGGATTATAGAATCATATTCTAATTTCACCAAAAAAGCTTAGATATGACTAACTTGATCACTTATTGAGACCATACTTTCTCCATAATTAGAAAGTCCTTGCCCGGGTCGATCCAAGGCTATCATTCTAAATCTATTTCGCAATAAACTATCCGCCAGATATTCTCTAAAATCCATCCATGATCCCGGCGTTCCATGAATAAACAAAATCAAGCTTCTTAATGAAGAATCGCCTACAGTAATTGCATGAAGATTCACTTCACCTATAGCGGTAAAACTTTCCGAATACGCCAAATTTAAAGGTTCAAAAAACGATTCAGCAGAATTATCATTCCCCATAACATACGGAGCAACTAAATGCAATATGCCAATGAAGATGATTAGAGAAGCAAATACGCCTAAACAGATTCTTTTAAACATCATGAATTTCCTTTATAGAAGTCTTTCATCAGAGTAATGGAATTGTATTTTTGAGAAAAAGTTTATACATGGGCTCAATAGCGTGGAAAGTTGCAAAGCAATACGAAGATATAACTTATAAAAAATGTAATGGCGTAGCTCGAATCGCCTTCAACAGACCAGAAGTTCGAAATGCTTTTAGACCCAAAACAGTGGGTGAATTAACGGAAGCTGTAGAAGATGCGAGATTAGATAGATCTATAGGTGTTGTACTTCTTTCAGGAGAAGGTCCATCTCCGAAAGATGGTGGATGGGCATTTTGCTCTGGCGGAGATCAAAGAGTACGTGGTAAATCTGGGTATGTAGGAACAGATGGTGTAGGTAGACTGAATATTCTTGAAGTACAACGCCAGATAAGATTTATGAATAAGGCGGTGATATGCGTTGTCCCAGGATGGGCAGTTGGTGGTGGTCATAGTCTTCATGTTATTTGTGACCTTACGATCGCCAGTAAAGAACATGCAATATTCAAGCAAACAGATGCGGACGTGGCAAGTTATGATGCAGGTTATGGATCCGCATACCTCGCAAGACAAGTAGGACAAAAAAAGGCCAGAGAAATATTCTTTTTAGGCAGAAATTACAGCGCTCAGGAAGGATTTGACATGGGAATGGTGAATGCTGTTGTCCCCCATGATGAATTAGAAGAAACCGCATATCAATGGGCGCAAGAAATACTGGGAAAAAGCCCCATGGCTATTAAAATGCTTAAGTTTTCCATGAATCTAATTGACGATGGCCTTGTAGGACAACAAATATTTGCAGGAGAAGCTACAAGGCTCGGTTATATGACGGATGAAGCTGCGGAGGGCAGAAATGCATTCTTAGAGAAAAGAAAACCAAATTGGGATGACTTTCCTAAGTTTCCATAAATCCCGGCTCTGTTAGAATAAATCATCCAATTGATTCTTCTGAATAGCTTGTTGCCCCATTAGTCCAAATGCCTGAACCGCTTGATCGAAATTAGCAAATCGCTCGTCATTTGTATGGCCTAATTTGAATCGAGCATAAATCTGTTGCAAGATCACCGCTGTTTTAAATAGGCCAAACGCATAATAGAAAACAGGATTATCCATCGATCTACCTGTTTTGGATTCATAAAGTGCTAACAATTGAGATCTATTTGGATTACCTGGAAGCGCCGATGGGTTTGGAAAATTCTTCTTAAGCGCAGGATGGTCCTCAGGATTGATCCAATAGGACAATACTGTTCCCATATCCATCAATGGATCCCCGATAGTACACATCTCCCAATCTAGGATCGCTTTAACTTCGCTCAAATGATCTTCATTGAGTACCAGATTATCATGTTTGTAATCATTGTGAATGACAGAAGCATGAGTTTCTGCGGGCATCTCCTGTGCAAGCCACTTCGCGATAAATTCTATAGAATCTACCTCTTCGGTCTTCGCCTTCATATAGCGCTTAGTCCACCCTTCTACTTGTCGTTTTACATATCCTTCTGGACGGCCAAGATCTCCCAATCCTACTTCCTTATAATCCAGTGCATGGAGTTCTGCAAGCGTATCCATAAGTCCATCGGCGATATTAGCCACCATAGATGGCGGAATACTTCCATCGCTACCATCTTTGTGCCTCAATATAACTCCGTGAACTCGCTCCATTATATAGAACTGGCATCCAAGAACGGTACCCGACTCTTCATAATGCAAAGGTTTGGGCGCTTTAGCATAATGTTTTGAAAGAGCATTGAGTACTCTATACTCCCTTCCCATATCATGAGCAGATTTGATCTGTGCTCCATATGGAGGTCTGCGCATTACACATTCTAAATTATCAAAGGATATGAGATAAGTGAGATTAGAAGCCCCCCCTCCGAATTGCTGAATCTTCATCTCCCCTTCCAACTCTGCATTATGAGCCCTTAAATAGGACTCTATGGCATCATAGTCAGGCTGTTCTCCACTTCTAATTTCTCCTGCTTGATCATGTCTTATTAAACTCATACGTAGGTAATCATATCGTTAGATAAATGCGGAACTAAGTTGAAACTTTTTAGAGTAGCTTTTGCGTCATTAAACAATATTTCCGTCATCGAAGTATTTTGAACAATTCCATTAAGCTTGATTACACTTGAATGATTCGGCATTTGAAGCACCTTACCCAAAATAGCTGAAATAGTACCACCACTCGTAAACAGAGCAATATTGATCCCTCTCTCTTTGCTGTGCTTTTGCATCAATTCATCAAATCCATTTCCGACGATCTCCCTAAATTCTGGCCATTTGGCATATTCCTCTGGGTGATCCTCATCAAAATGTCCGTTAGCCCATAAGTTCATAGCACGATCAAATATGAGCATTCCATTTTTAGACCATAGGTTTTTATTCTTTCGCCTTTCATTTTCCCATTTCGCAATAACAGCATCCGTTTTCACTAAATTCGGAAGGTTTTGTTTAAGTACTTCAGGCCCTCGATGCTCATTAAGAGATTCAAATAAAATGGGTTCAGGTAGTGCTCGACCTGCCTTTTCATAAGCCTCCTTGACCATATCATAGGTTTGCCAATGACGCTTGAGAGGCCCAACGTAGATCACATCCATATTGTAATCTGTCTCGAGAAAATGAATTCCCAGATCCCTGCCTTGTTGATACCCTTTCTCTGATAATTGATCGTAATCCGGTTTGCCAAATGAGGCTTGACCATGGCGTATATAAAGAAGCTTAGACATATTTAGATTTATAAAGGAGGTATTCTCCAAGATGTAAGCTCGAAGGTTTGACTTCTTTGACAAAGAAAGAAATTATTTATTGGCAGTTTATAATTCTCATAACACATTGATTATCAACATTAGTTTAAACTTCCCTCTTCATATCTAACGCTTTATAGCCTTCCTATTATGCTCTTGCATTTGTTACAATGCTCGATCAACTCTACCTTGGAAATCTTGAATTCAATTGAAATGGAAATAGTTAACACACCTGAAGATAGATTTGAAAACTTGCCAGACTATGATTTCATAGGCGAATATGTAGAAGTTGGAGATGGACTAAAGATGCATTTTATAGATGCCGGCAACCCTCTTGCGACAGAAACAATTCTCTTATTGCATGGTGAACCAAGTTGGTCTTATTTGTATCGACATATGATTCCCATATTGATTGAGGCTGGATATAGAGTCTTAGCTCCAGATCTCATAGGTTTTGGAAAGTCTTCCAAGCCTACGGAGACTTCAGATTATACTTATGCTACCCATGTAAGCTGGACAAACACATGGCTTGAATCAGTCAATCCAGGTACATTAACAATGTTTGCCCAGGACTGGGGAGGATTGATAGGCCTGCGTTTGGTAGATTTATCGCCGAATAGGTTCTCCCGAATATGTATATCCAATACGGGACTTCCTACAGGAGATCATAAGGCTACAGAAGCATTTCTTAAGTGGCAAGCATTTAGTCAGAAGGCGAACCCTTTTCCATTTGAGAAAGTTATGCAAGGAGCAACAGAAAAAGAACTTAGTGACGCGGAATTGGCTGCATATAAAGCTCCGTTTCCAGACTTTATCTATACAGCTGGGGCCAGAATATTCCCAGCATTAGTTCCTACCAAACCTGATGATCCTGAATCAGAAAATAATCGTCAAGCATGGCGTAACACGTTTATGAAATGGGAGAAACCATTCCTAACCCTTTTCGGAGATAAAGATCCAGTTACAAATGGAGGTGAAAAAGTTTGGCAGAAATTAGTGCCGGGCGCTAAAGGGCAAAAACATCAGATCATCGAAGGTGGAGGTCATTTTATCCAAGAGGACAAAGGCCATATACTATCGAATCTATTGATTGATTTTATTAATGATAATTCTTAGAAAATGGCTGAAACTTACGAGGTGTTCAACGTTAAAAAGCAGGAATTCATTATGAGTGAATGGACTGATGAGTCGCAAGAAGCTATAAGCGACGGTGAAGTAAAACTTCAAATTTTGCAGTTTGCTTATACCTCCAACAATACTACATATGCTGTCGCTGGAGACTATATTGGTTATTGGAAATTCTTTCCTTCTTCTGTAGGAAAAGATTGGGGAATTATACCTTGTTGGGGGCTTGCTAAAGTTACAGAAAGCCAAGTTGACACTATAAATGTAGGGGAACAATTCTACGGGTTTTTCCCGATGGCGACCCATCTGATTGTTCAGCCATGCCAGATAAGACCTGATGGATTTACAGATGTTGTAGAGCACAGATCCAATCTTCCTGTTATCTATAATAGATACGTGAGATGTGAAGGAGATCCATTTTACGACAGTGAAAAAGAGGCCGAACAATTGTTATTCCGTCCCCTTTTTACGACTTCATTTTTGATTGATTACATGCTTCAAGAGTCTTCATACTTCGGAGCTACTCAAATAATACTTACCAGTGCCTCTAGTAAGACTGCTTTGGGACTGGCCCATAGCCTCAAAAATGGCTCTTCGAATCAAAGAATCATCGGTCTTACTTCGAATAGGAATCTTGATTTTGTGAAGTCTTTAGGGTATTATGACGAAGTGCTCGCTTATGACCAATATGATCAGATTAAGAATCAGCCATCATGCATTGTTGATTTCTCTGGGAATAATGATCTTCAAGCAGACCTTCAAACATTATTAGGCGATAATTTGAAATATAATTGTCTTGTGGGTATGGTCCACTGGTCAGAGCGAACGGGAGAAAAGAAGCAACAGAACAAAGGTATAATGTTCTTCGCACCCACATATGCTCAAAATCTCGTCAAAGAAATTGGCTTTTCAGCATTCTCTGAAAAAGTATCTTCAGAATTTCATTCTTTTGTAGCGCAAAGCGAATCCTGGATGAATATCCTATATCATGAAAATAAAGAAGCACTCGAAGCGCTTCATAACGCTATAACTCTCGGGAAAATTAATCCGAAGGAAGGGCATATTGTAAAATTATAAAAACAGAATTAAGATGAATTTCGAACCCTCAGATAAAGTAAAGGAGCTCTTGTCAAAAGTGAATGCTTTCATGGAAGCTCATATCTACCCTATTGAAAAGGAATACCAAGAATTTACAGAGAATCCTACAAATCTGTGGAAAGCATTTCCAGAAATGGAGGCCCTAAAGGAAAAAGCAAGAGCCGCAGGACTATGGAATCTTTTCCTTCCTAAAGATTATGGAGAGTTAAGTCCAGGGCTTACTAATTTGGAATATGCATTTATAGCTGAGGAATTTGGTAAGATTACTTGGGCGTCTGAGGTATTTAACTGTAGTGCCCCAGATACTGGAAACATGGAAGTCCTTTCCAAATATGGAACTCCAGAACAGCAAGCTCGTTGGTTAACGCCTCTTCAGAATGGAGAAATCCGTTCAGCATTTTTGATGACAGAGCCAAGAGTGGCGTCGTCAGATGCAACCAACATAGAAACCTCTATCGTTAGAGATGGGGATGAGTATGTTATTAATGGAAGAAAATGGTGGTCTTCAGGAGCTATGCATCCTAACTGTGAGATGTATATTGTTATGGGAAAGACAGATCCTTCTGCGCCTCGGCATAGTCAGCAGAGTATGATATTAGTCCCTGCCAATACTCCTGGAGTTAAAATATTACGTCCCCTTTCTACTTTCGGCTACTTCGATAGTCCCGTAGGACATGCCGAAATAGATCTATCCAATGTCCGAGTTCCAGCATCTAATCTGCTTCTTGGAGAAGGAAGAGGATTTGAAATCGCTCAAGGAAGACTGGGGCCAGGTAGAATCCATCACTGCATGAGACTGATCGGATGTGCACAGCGCGCTATGGAGATGATGTGTGATCGTGTCGCTAAAAGAGAAGCTTTTGGAAGATTTATTAAAGACTTCAGTAGTATAAGACAGGATATTGCTAGGTCAAGATGTGAGATAGAACAAGCACGATTACTTACGCTGTCAGCAGCTGATAGAATTGATAGACAAGGTACTGCTCAGGCAAAAGACCTCATTGCAATGATTAAGATTGTAGCACCTACTATGACTTGTAATGTCGTAGATAGAGCCATGCAAGCACATGGTGGAATGGGATTAAGCGGAGACACACCATTAGCAGCCTATTATACCTACGCACGAACAGTCAGATTAGCAGATGGGCCAGATGAAGTGCATATGTATCAGTTAGGAAGAAATACTGTCAAGCAAGTAACTTCCAAAACCTAAAATCAAAGAAAAAGTATGGCAAGAAATGCAATGGCAATAGTAGTAGGGTTGACGGTGGCATTCATTGTGAAATGGACTCATGTATCTATTGATAATCGCTTGTTTCCGTTTCCTTCTGAAATTGATCAATCAGATATGGAGGCAGTACGGCTGTACTTCAAAGAATTGCCCTCGCTATCCTTAATCTTAACAGTAGCGTTCAATGCCTTAACGGTCTTATGTGCATCATATATAACTGTTAAGGTTGCAGCCACACAGCATCGCAATCTGGCACTTGGCATCGGATTATTCTTGCTCGTTATGAGTTTAGTTAGGCTATTTACGCTTCCACACCCTATCTGGTTTATGGTCGTAGATATCTGCCTTTATATTCCTATTGCTGGTTTGGGCTTCCGGTTGGCGAATAAATCTTAAGATTAGAAGTAATTTGACTTCTAATCTGTTATCCTGTTATGGTTTCTACTAGCGAAATATTTAAGAATTAGAATTCTCTAATATTTAAGTGTATGAAGCATAGCTACTTACATATTTGATTCTATATTTATGTTTTAAATCAAATCTGGGGTATTTATGTTGCGTCTTTCAATGTTTATAGTTTTTGTTTTGTCTTTGTTTAGCAATTGCTTAGCATTTACCCGTACTGATGAAAAACTTGTTCGTTTAGAATCTATAAATCCAGCTTTTGTCATGTTGGAATGCCCAGTAGACACAACAATAACCTGCGAGGACTTTATCGAACCAGAATTTACTGGTGAACCTTCTATGGACGGGATGGACACTATAGTATTCGTAGATGAAATAATTCAATCATGTCCTGATCCAATTATTATTCAACGAACGTGGATTGCTCAGATTGATTCCACTTCTTCAGATACTTGTGTGCAACTAATCACCATAGAAATTGTCTCTTCAGACCTAACTCAATTGGATACATTAACGATTCAAGATGCTTGTATCGCAAACTTAGATGAGCAGATTCAAGTAGGTTTAGATTTACCTTGTAGCTTGGGAATTGATAGTATAAGTTTTAGTACCATAGAAGAGGATTGTAACCAAAGAACGCTTCAAGCCCATTGGGTGTTGGCTAATCAGTGTTTAGATACTTCATTCAATCTAACTCAAGTAATCATCATAGAAGATCTAAGGGTCGTTCATAATGCAGCTGCCACTATTGTAAATGATACTGGAAGTGCAACTGGTTCGATTATGATTACTTCTGATTGTCCGCCGGAAGATTTAAAATATTCTTGGAGTTCTGGAGATACTACATTAACTGCCGATAGCCTTGCAGCTGGAATTTATTCATTGGAGATTGAAAACGGGCAGGGTTGTTCAGAAAGCTTCTCCTTCACGGTTCCTGGCGGGATAAATGTTGATAGTACAGGAATGCCAATGGACACTACCTATATTCCGGTTGACACCACGGGAATGCCAATGGATACCACGGGAATGCCAATGGATACCACGGGAATGCCGATGGATACTACTGGGATGCCGATGGACACCACAGGAATGCCGATGGATACCACTGGGATGCCGATGGATACCACTGGGATGCCAATGGATACCACGGGAATGCCGATGGATACTACAGGAATGCCGATGGACACGACAGGAATGCCGATGGATACGACTGGGATGCCGATGGACACGACAGGAATGCCGATGGATACGACTGGGATGCCGATGGATACGATAGGAATGCCGATGGATACGACTGGGATGCCGATGGATACGACTGGGATGCCGATGGATACGATAGGAATGCCGATGGATACGACTGGGATGCCGATGGATACGACAGGAATGCCGATGGACACGACAGGAATGCCGATGGACACGACAGGAATGCCGATGGATACGACAGGAATGCCGATGGACACGACAGGAATGCCGATGGATACCACGGGAATGCCAATGGATACCACGGGAATGCCGATGGATACCACGGGAATGCCAATGGATACGACTGGAATGCCAATGGATACGACTGGG
>JBLIDB010000144.1:0-13053 GCA_047634015.1 Saprospiraceae bacterium | reverse complement strand
TCTCAAGCCATATTATAGCAATATGTGTGCAGCGAGACGGGCAAGATAGAGTTCCACAATGGGAAGAAGAGGCTGCGGTAGCATGTGCTGTTCAGAATCTCTGGTTGTCCGCCTCCTCGTTGGGAATGGGTGGTTATTGGAGTACACCAAAGTACTTGGAAGTGCTAAAAGAATTTCTGGAGCTTAGTGAAGGAGAATACTGTGTAGGATTATTTTATTTGGGCATCCCTCAAGAAGGTTATGTGGCGAAAAGTTCACGAAATCCTATCGCTGACAAAGTAAAATGGTACCGATAATATGAGAAGTGTTGGAGTAATCGGTTGCGGATGGTTAGGTATGCCGCTTGCTATTAAGTTGATAGAACAAGGATATGAAGTCCATGGTACCACTACGCGAGCTGACAGACTTGCCCTACTCACTGAAAACGGCATCAATGGATATGTTTTGAATCTTCCTATAGTCAATAGTGATCCATCTATTTCAGCATTATGCTCTTGTGACACATATGTTATTAATATTCCACCAGGCAGAAGAAATCCAGATTATGCCTCGAATTACCCACAAAGGATTAAGACCTTATTGGGAGCAATATTGAAATATAGGACGGATCCCAGAGTCATTTTCGTAAGCTCTACAGGTGTGTATAAGAATACCGGAGTTTCAGCAAATGAGTCTTCGCCACTTATCAGTGAGAAAGAGTCTGTTTTATTGCAGGCGGAGCACCTCATTGCGGAGCAGATTAAGGATAGTATAATATTAAGAATGTCAGGCTTAGTGGGTCCTGGCCGGCATCCTGGAAAATGGTTCGCTGGTAAGATTAGAATCCCTGGTGGAAATACACCGATCAATATGGTCCATCAGTCGGACTGCATTGAGCTCATTAGCAGTATTATTCTAAAAGGGCTAATAAACGGAACTTATAACGTCTGTGCGGATGAACATCCTATCAAGCAAGCGTTTTACGGTAAAATGTCAGAACAAATTGAGGTGGTGCCACCGCAATTTCAGGAAGGGTTCGTTCCTTATAAAATAGTTGAGAATCAGAAGCTCAAAGAAAGATTGGGGTTTAGCTATAAGTTCTCAGATCCTATGCGCTTCTCTTACTGAGAGCGGACATAAATTAGCAGAGTGTTGCAGGGCATTATCTTGCCAATTCGCTTTCGAGCTTCATTCCGAGGAAGTACCCTACGAGCGCTATTGCTATGCTGATTAAAGTTGTCATGGTAATATATTTACGTTGTCTAAGGCGTTCTTGGAGTTACTGCATTCAGTAATTCGCGTCCAGTATAGTGACTTTGGAATAGTAATAAATGGCACAAAATTTATGCAGAATTTAAGAGAATCTTCTTTTAAATCCTTTAAAATGTCAAGTAGCCGATTTAAAGCCAAATCAAATACCGTTCCTAATAAACTCAGAGAAGCGGCTTTAGTTTGCTTTCAGTTTGAAATTTCAAGTATTATCGGATATTAATATTTGCGCATAAGGTTGAATTTGAGAGAAGATAACATCTGTTGCGTACTATTCATTTTTTATTATATATTTGCAGCCTGTTCGAAAATAGTTCGATCGAAAGACATAACATCGCGGTGTGGAGCAGTTGGTAGCTCGTTGGGCTCATAACCCAAAGGTCGCAGGTTCAAGTCCTGCCGCCGCTACTAAAACCCTTGTTAATCAACTGATTTTCAAGGGTTTTTTAATGCACACATTTTACCATGTGAACTTTAGGCGAAATTTAAATGTTGGCAGTAGGGTACGGGAGGATCAGATCCAAATACTATTAAGCTTGTGATTCTAACTTTTCAATATGTATAAGGGCATAGAAAACCCCAAAATACATGTCAGAGCACTTTGAAAATTTCATATCTATCTTTCAATTGTTTTAAGGATCTATTTCATATACCTATTCTGCCTTTTTATACATGATCATTTACTCATATTGTTAAATGGACCTAATTAGATCCTTAATAGTGTTCGATTCATATTATATGTGGGCTATGGAGTTAAAGTTTGTTAAATGGATGATAGTTATTCCAATTATTTTTAACCTATGACTACCACAAACTTAATATTCCTTGATGACCCGAAAGGAGTTTCATAATAGATGTACACTGGATCATAGTTCGGCGATGAGTGGTTCATTTGGTACCGTATATCGTACGTATGATAACTATCGCGATTAGTGGAGGGCGGTCGAGGTTGCGCAAATAAAGAGAATAGGTGAGAAGGAGTATTCTCTTGAGAAGGAATTTGGAATTACAGAAAACTTACAGACTACCACTTCATTCAGGATTCTATTACTTAAAGGATGTTTGATTCTAAGCGATTGTATTTTTCTGCAGCATCGAATTCATCTATTGCCTCAGGCCTTACAATCTCATTTTTATTCTATAGAGTAGAACACCAGCACAATGAACCCATTGTAGTGATACAGAGCTTCCTTCTCATGACCTCGATCAAACCAATCAATAAAGATACCATGTCGAAATTTTTGTTCGCTTTGTTCCTTTATATGGAATAGCTTGAAGTAAGATTGTGTGATCAAATCCATAACCCGAAATACTCAAGTTTGGGTATAGCAGTATCAGGGTATAAGGGTGTTTTAGATATAGTCTATTGATATAATACCTAAATCATCTCCAGAGTTACGTTGGAATTAATGCTCTATTTCCATCCATATGTCACTTAATTACAAGTTGCTATTGTTGTAATCAAGTTTCAGAAAGGTAGCCTTTGGGGTTGATTGAAACCCACTGAAATATTGTAAACTATGTCCAATTAAAAGACTAAAAAACAATTTTTCATTCTTCGTAAATGATGGTAATGACGAAAGGGTCATTGGTGATATTTGCACTATTACCACCGGTGATGGAGATGCCTACATTTGTTGTAGTCCATGAAACATGATACTCTAAATTGGGTTCAAATGTATAACCTGGCATAATCCCTAGTGAGGTTCCGGCGTATTTGACGATTGCATTCACACTGATAAATTTGCTTGAATCGAGCTCGTGGTTTATGGTAACTGATGCACCTTGGGTGGCCGGAGTCGTTCCTGTTAATTTCTTAATCTTGATGGCTGGTGCATCTGAACCTAATTGGCTAAAACCGGAGGTGCTGATATCTCCCGTAGAATGTAATCCTGATTGCCCTACATTAACACTACCATTGATTATGACATCGTCAAATGCACCATCCCCGACAAAAGTATGGGCTATTATATCTCCATGTACTTCGGTAATAATCGGAGGCACAAGTTCTCCTTCTATTTGAAATGCCAGATCTCTATCCGCAGGTTGATTTGTATCAGTATTGCGTGTCATACTACAATCTGTTACACGTCTACCCCAGAAACCAACACATTCAATCATATTTGTCACAGGACTGTTAACTCCTGCAATAGACTGAAACCAAGTACTTTCATCTCCGTTGGTTGTCCCACTATTGGGTATCAGAGAAGTTTCGGTCCAGTTCCACTGTCCAACCGCAAACAATTCGATATTTGGCTGAACAATCAACCAATAATCACCACCAGGCAAAAGAATTTCAGGTATCGCAATTTCAAAATCTCCGCCGCTAAGGGGGTCTATTTCGGTATAATCTAAAGACTCACCACTCCAGAAAGCGATGGAAGCGATGTCCGTAGAAGATGGTATAGAACCAGTCTTAGGCAAGATATACACATTTACAGAGGTAGCAGGTCCGAAGTTGCCGGTCACGACGGAATTAGAATAATTGCCAAAAGCACGAATTAAATTGACTCTCCAACCGGAATTGGGCACTGTAAAGTCATCTGCACCGGCTACCTTAAAAGCACCCAATAATATATCTGTAAAAGCACTTGAAACGACTGCAAAAGCAGGTGGATCAATGCCTATGTTGTTGTCAAATAACACTGTCTGAGCCACTATTTTGGGCGCATGAATAATATTAATACATAGAATAAAAACAAAACTTCTGATTATATGCAACATTGCTACTTGGTTTGATTAGAAAAAATATGTTCTCCGTTTGGGGAATTAGGATGTCCCCGATACGAATTATGCTGAGTACATGAAAAAATCAGATTTGACATCAAAGTGCTTTCAATTTGAGGCGAGGACGAATCAAATAACGCGTAATTTATATTTCTCGAAATACCTGTTCCATCTTATGGGATAGCTTGAAGTATGATTGTGAGATCAAACTCATAACCCAAAATACTCAAGTTTGGCTATATCAGCCTCCAAGGATATGGGTACAAGATGAGGAAGTTCTTAATGATCTTAGATGTTCATCTCCATTTAACTAGGATTTACCCCTATTGACAGAAAGAAAACTATCTTTTTTTCAAAATATATTTTAATAACCCCAATGACTAAATTAGCATAATATGCAAATTTAAAAATAGAAATGTGATCGTAATATGCTAACAATCAATATGTTGATTATTATGTATTAATAATATAGTAGAATATTTATGTTTTTTTGTCTTTGTTATCAGCGATAGTATCCCCGATACTTGTAGTATGAATTAATGATATAAGCGGCTAACGAGTTGCAAGCATTAATTCAAATATGTTCATGGGATTATAATATTAGTGGATAGTTGTACGAAATAGGTTGTACAACTTTCTATTAATGTTTCGTAAGAAAAATGATCCTCCGAACCAATAAATAGAAAAGTTACATTGAGTTATTATAGATCTTGATAGATCGGTAGCCTTCGGACAAGAGGCTAAAGAATTATGTTCATGGGATTATATTAAAAGCTGGTCATCTGATATAATGACCAGCTTTTCTTTGTCTATTGGTCACCTTACATCCCTTCATTTTGCTAGTAACATATCTTCCAATCATCATTAATAGTACTCGGAATACATAAATCGTGATTACCCTGTATTCCTAACCAGTTAGGAAGTGATAGTAGGGACTCCGTAATAAGTACTGATTGCGCCTTATTAGTTGAAGAATCGAAATAATCGCCTAAGGATACAAACCTATCTTCCAAAGCATTGAATGGTTTGTTATCTTTTTGCTTGAATTAAGCTATCAAAAGCCTTAAGGCGAAGCTCCTGTTACATCAGGTGCTCTTACATCAGGCCCAAAGGATAATTCTTGAAAAAAAATTGGCCTACGTTGTAATATACTTTCTAAGCTTTTCTTATCTTTTCTGCGTTAAATTGAGAAGGGAAGAATGTCAGGCGAAAAGTATGTGGTAGGGTTAGATTATGGAACGGATTCCGTACGTGCCTTACTAGTAGATAGTAAAGACGGAAAAGAGATCGGTAGTGAGGTCTTTTACTACCCAAGATGGAAGGAAGAGATGTATTGCGATCCACTAATAAATCGATACCGACAGCATCCAGATGACTATTTAGAGGGAATAGAGTATACGATTCGAGCATTGCTCCAGCATCATGATATCATAGGTGAAGATATTAAGTCTATTTGTATAGATACTACTGGCTCCTCACCGATAGCGGTTGATATGAATGGTGTGCCGCTTTGTTATAACCCAGCATTCGCTGAGAACCCAAATGCCATGACAATCTTATGGAAGGATCATACGGCGGTCAAAGAAGCGGAAGAAATCAATAAACTTGCTCGTTCTTGGGGAGGAGTAGATTTTACGAAATATGAAGGAGGGATATATTCATCTGAATGGTTCTGGGCTAAGATCTTGCATACCATTAGGAATGATGGGAAAGTCAGAGTAGCAGCGTATTCTTGGATGGAGCATTGCGATTTGATGACATATATGCTTGTAGGATCTTCGGATCTTACAACGTTTAAACGAAGTAGGTGTGCTGCTGGGCATAAAGCGATGTGGCATGAATCATGGGATGGGCTTCCAGATGACGAATTCCTATCGCTATTGGATCCAAAGTTGGTTGATTTCAAAAAACATCTCTATGATACTACCTATACGGCTGATACGCCTGCTGGTACTTTGTCTCCAGAATGGGCAAGCAAATTAGGATTATCAGAAGAGACGATTGTAGCAGTAGGAACATTTGATGCACATGCCGGGGCTATAGGAGCGGAGGCAAAGGAGCATACCTTAGTACGAGTTATGGGCACATCCACATGCGATATTATAATCGCATCTCCAGAAGCGATAGGAGGTAACACTGTCAAAGGCATCTGCGGGCAAGTAGATGGCTCCGTATTACCGGGAATGATAGGACTGGAAGCAGGACAATCTGCATTTGGAGATTTATTGGCCTGGTTTAGAGATGTGTTGTCATGGCCTTTAGATAATTTATTGAGTGAGAATGTTAGTATCTCTGCCCAAGCTATTGATAAAATGAAAGATCAGATGATTACTGCTCTTTCTAAACAAGCCTCGGAATTACCTATGTCAGAAGCGGCGCCAATAGCCTTGGATTGGATCAATGGTAGAAGAACACCAGATGCTAATCAAGCATTAAAATCTGCCATTATAAACTTGAATTTAGGAACGAAAGCCCCGGAGATATTTAGAGCTCTTGTTGAGGCGATATGTTTCGGATCTAAAAGTATTGTAGAAAGATTCCAGGAAGAAGGCGTAGAAATTAACGAGGTTATTGGAATAGGTGGGGTAGCGAAGAAATCACCATTTATTATGCAAACACTTGCTGACGTTCTGAACATGCCAATTAGAATCATCAAATCTGAACAAGCGCCGGCTTTAGGAGCAGCGATGTATGCGGCGACAGCTGCGGGGATTTATCCTACTGTACAAGAAGCCATCAAGGCTATGGGAAACGGATTCGAAGAAACGTATACTCCCAATGCTGATTTAAGCGAAATCTATAATAGAAGATATACGCAATACAAGCTGCTTGGTAAATTTGTTGAAAAAAGTAGTATCACGATATTTGAAAATGAAACTTAATCCTTTAATAAAATACAATTAATGAAGATTGGAATGAATATGCTGCTCTGGACAAATCATGTAACAGATGCGCATTATCATATTTTTGAAAAATTAAAATCGACGGGATTTGAAGGTATTGAAATACCATTGGGAGATGGTGATTTAACGCATTATTCTAAATTAGGAAATCGTCTCTTAGAGATGGAATTGGGTTCAACTTGTGTGACCTCTTTATTAGAAGAAACCAATATTGCCAGTCCGGATTCTAAAATTCGGGCAGCTGGATTAGATCGCCTAAAATGGTCCATTGATATGGCCGCCGCATTAAATGCGGAAGTGATATGTGGACCGATACATTCTGCATTTGCATATTTTACACGACAGCCCCCTTCAAGTGATGAGATAAAGTGGAGTGTTGAAATGCTTCAAAAGGCCGGAGAGTATGCACATCAGGCAGGAATCATTCTTGCGCCAGAAGCATTAAATCGATTCGAATGCTATCTTGTAAATACGATGGGAGGGTTAAAAGAATTATTGGATGCTGTCAATCATCAAAATGTGGGCGCCATATATGATACGCATCATGCTAATATGGAAGAAAAGAATCAAGGGGCAGCAATTCATCAAATTAAAGACCATTTAAAACATGTACATGTAAGTGAGAACGATCGAGGAACTCCAGGAAAAGGAGCTATTGATTGGGATAGTGTATTTACGGCCTTAAAAGAAGTGCATTATAATGGGTGGATTACGATAGAGGCATTTAGCACTGCCATTCCAGAATTTGCAAATGCGATTAATGTGTGGCGAAATTTCTCGCCGCCAGAAGAAATATATAAAGAAGGATATAAATTTATAAATGAAAAATGGAATGCAGCATGAAAAGGCCTAAATTTTCAATAGGTAGTTGGGCGTTTTCTTTTGGACCATTCGAAGAGAATCCATGGTCTTTTGAAGAATTTTTGAAATACAGTGCAGATGCTGGATATGATGGAATTGAAATAAATGGTTTTCGCCCCCATCCACATCCAGATGACTATGATACCACCGAGAAATGTCAGGCACTTAAAGAAAAAATAGAAAGTTTTGGTTTAGGAATATCTGGATATGCACCGGACTTTAGAGATGTGCCCCCAGCAGAAGTTCCTATGTCTGATTATTTAGATGAAATCGAAAAGGCTATAGATTTTTGTATTGATATGGATATCGATGTCCTACGAATTGATACGATTAGCCCACCTGATGAATTAGATGAGGATGAATACAACTATCGTTTTGAGAAGTTAGCAACTACTTGGCATCAAGCAGCTGAGATGTGTGATCTAGAAGATATAATGCTCGTTTGGGAATTTGAGCCTGGATTTTGGTTGAATAAACCTAGTGAAGTGCTTGCAATTATTGAAAAGGTAGATCATGAAAATTTCAAAGTCCTTTTTGATACAAGCCATGCATATATGTGTGCAGTAGTAGGAGCAAGACAAGTAGGAAAGAAAGAACTCCTAAAAGGCGGTGTAGTCGCTTTTGCAAATAAGTTAAAGGGTCATATCGGGCACTTTCACTTAATAGACAGTGATGGTACCTTGCATGATGAAGAGACCAGTACTCATGCGCCGTTTGGAGATGGGCATATTGATTTTGTAGAGGTAGTGAGTGCTATGAAAGAAGATGTTGCAGATCTACCATGGTGGTGTTTTGATTTTTGCTTCTGTCCTACTACAGAAGTGGATGGCAGGAAAGCGATTCCGTTTGTAGAAGATGTATTGAAAAATGTAAATTAGAAATATGGAATCATTCGCTTCATCAAACGGTACGAATATACATTACCAGATCAGAGGAGAAGGAGCACCTCTTGTGCTCATTATGGGTTTTGGCGCGGATGGAGATGTCTGGGAATTGCATGTTGCAAAGTATCAGAAGCATTTCAAATGTATTCTAATTGATAATCGAGGTGTGGGGAAGTCTGACCAACCAGAAGGTCCTTACTCTACAGAGATGATGGCAAGGGATACAATAGCCGTTATGGATCATGCCAAAATTGATAAAGCGCATGTCGCTGGAATATCAATGGGCGGTGCAATAGCTCAAACTGTTGCTCTCAACTATCCTGATAGAGTAAACAAGTTAGTATTAATAAGTACATGGCCTGTTTTTGATAATTATGCGAAAACAGTTTATAGGAATTTGAAAAAAATTCGAAAGTGTACTCCTTCAGATGTATTCATGGAGTTGTTACAACTCTGGATTTTTGCACCTCCTTATTATAAAGAAGGATTGGAAGAACTAGCCGAAGGGCAGCAAGGAGCCTTAGAATCCGAATCACCTCAATCTCCACAGGGTTTTGATGGACAGTTGGATGCATGTATAGGCCACGATGTGGCAGGACGCTTAGGTGAAATTGATCATGCTACATTGATAACAGTAGGGGAGAAGGATATATTTACGCCACCTATATTTAGCCATATGCTTTATACAGGCATTAGGAATGCTGCACTTATTTCGTTTTCCTCTGGAGGCCATGTACATCATTGGGAGGATTTAGAGAGATTTAATGCGGTAACACTGGAATTTCTATTAAAATAATATTCGAATTATGAGTACTATCCGCTTGGCATGTGAGACGTATACTTGGCAGATGCCAGGGGAGATGTATAAAGGGAAGTTAGAACAGATCATGGGAGTGGCGCAGCGCGCTGGTTTTCAGGGTATAGAACCTGAGACAAGTTTCTTGGTAGATCTTGAAGATCCTGAAAGGATGAAAGCAGCACTCGACCAAAGCCAATTAGAATTAGTAGCACTTTGCCATGTAGAAGATTGGAGAGGCAAGCGGGAAAGTGAAGCTGAAAAAGCAAACGCTGATAAGTGGATAAATTTTCTTTCTCATTTTCCGAATACGATTTATCTTCCTGTTCAAATGCCTGGCAAGAATCGAAAAGATCTTAGAGAACGGCAGATCAATTTGCTGAGTTGTGTAAATGCCCTAGCGGAACGTGCCACAGATCACGGAATTAGATGCTCTTATCATCCCAACTCACCGGAGGGATCTATATACAGAACAAGAGAAGACTATCATAGACTATTGGATGGACTAAAAGATAAATGGATCGGGTATACACCAGATATAGGTCATATTGCAAAGGGGGAGATGGATCCATTAGAGATTATTAAAGAATATAGAAGTCTTGTAAATCTCGTACATTACAAAGATATGTTTGAAGATGGGCGATGGGCTGCGACAGGCGATGGTGTTATAGATATGAAAGGGATCACCCGCTACTTAGTCGATAGTGATTATAGAGGATGGATTGTGATGGAAGATGAATGCGACCGGGCGATTACTGATCCCGATGGCCTCACTGCAGATGATGGGGTTTACATTCAAAAGTACTTAAGTCCTATTTTATAATTTTCAAGTAAAATCTTTAAAATGGGTAGTGTTATTTTGTTAAAATTGATTCCATCTGCAAAGGTTATAGTCTTTCCTTCAAAGGAAGTGTGGATTGGTCAATCAGTGGGTGCGGGTGCCAGCCATGTGCGATGGTATTAATTGGCCGAGCTTTTTGATTCCTTTTCAGCGACTGGAAAAGGAATGCGCCGCAGGAATAGCAATGAGCAAATATGAAATGATCTAAAGCAAAATAGAAAAAACAGGGCTAAGAATTTTTTTTAAATAAAAATTATTATGAAAATATATAAATATATAATACTTCTAATTACACTTTTACTTTTGTTTAGTTGCAAGTCTAGGAATGAAGCTATTGAAAACGATGAAGTAACAGAATGGCTTGAATTTGAGGGTAAGAAAGGAATGCCTCATGTGGTCCTCGTTTCAGGAGACGAGGAGTATCGATCAGAGGAGGCGATGCCGCAATTGGCTAAAATGCTTTCTGAACATCATGGTTACAATTGTACTGTTCTTTTTGCTCAGGACCCTGCAAAGCCCGGTTATGTGAATGCCAATTATGTTTTTAATATCCCAGGGCTTGAGCAATTAGCGACTGCTGATATGATGGTCATCTTTACGAGATTCCGAGCATTGCCAGATGATCAAATGGTACATATTGATAATTTCCTAAAAAGTGGAAAGCCAGTATTGGGGATGAGAACGTCAACACACGCTTTCAAGTTTAAGGATATGGATGTCAATACCAGCTATGCGCATTATGGGAATTATTATAGAGGTGATGATGAATGGAAAGAAGGGTTTGGAAGATTAGTACTTGGGGAAAATTGGAGATATCATCATGGTCATCATGCACATCAGAGTACAAGAGGTATTGCAGCTCCAGAGAGTGATGGTCATCCGATGCTTAATGGAATTGAAGAAGGGGATATTTGGGGGCCTACTGATGTGTATGGCGTGAGATTTCCATTGCCAGGAGATGGACAAGCAGTAGTATTAGGGGCTGTGGTAGGTAGACCTGGCGAACAAGAGCCTGCTGATCCGCGATTAGGTATGAGACCTACGGATGATATTGTTCCGGATAATGTTACACGTAAAAATAAGGAAGGTAAGGAGGTATCTGTGGATCTTAATAGCCCAATGATGCCAATCGTATGGACAAAGAGTTATCAGATCCCTAATGGCAAAATAGGGAGAGCAATAGCGACCACAATTGGTTCTTCTACGGATATGTTATCAGAAGGCGTGCGAAGATTACTTGTTAATGCTGTTGTCTGGGGATTGGATAGGCAAGTACCTGAAAAAGCGAAGGTTGATATTGTAGGAAGCTACGAGCCATTAAGGTTTGCGTTTCAAAAAGAAGGCTATTGGGAAGATCGTAATCTGAAGATTAGCGAATTGAAATAATGCATACCTATTAATTTTAAATAAACTATTAATGCGCTTATTAAATATTGCCTTATTGTATATCTTTCTTGTTGCAAATATTGTAAGTCAAGACATAACTGTAATGACTTATAATATAAGGTTAGATGTGGCTTCGGACGGAGAAAATGCTTGGCCATTGAGGAAGGATTTTGTAAAGGATCATATATTATACAATGCGCCCGATGTATTAGGGACACAAGAAGGTCTTCCGCAACAGATATTATATCTGCGGAATAATCTTTCTAATTATAAATTGATTGGTGAGGGCAGGGATGGTGGAGATGCTGGTGAGTATTCTGGGATATTTTATAATCTTCAAAAATTCAAAATAGATACTTCTGGGACCTTTTGGCTTTCAGAAACGCCCAAAGTAGTATCTCAAGGATGGGATGGAGCGTGCAGGAGAGTATGTACTTATGGTCTATTTGTAAATCGCATTTCGGGAAATCGATTTTGGGTCTTTAATACACACCTCGATCATAAAGGACCACTTGCACGTACGAATGGTAGCAAATTAATAGTGGATAAAATTGAGTCGTTGAATACTGAACGTCTTCCAGTAGTGATAATGGGAGATCTAAATGCGACTCCGGATGATGAGATCATTAAGCATTTTACACAAGATTATAATGATGCTTATGAACATTCTATATCACCACCATTTGGTGCGGAGGGGACTTATAATGGATTTAAACATGGTGAGATCCCAAAAAGAAGAATCGATTATATCTTAGTTTCTAAAAATGTAAAAGTCAGTAAATACGCTTCCTTGACAGACTCCAAAGATTTAAAATATCCATCTGATCACTTCGCTGTCAAAGCAAACATACGTATGAAATCAAATCCAATTGTTATAGGTCATCGAGGTGCGATGGGACATGAAACGGAGAATTCATTAGCTTCAGTTCAAGTCGCATTAGATCATGAGGTAGAAATGATAGAAATAGATGTGTTTAAAATAAAAACGGGAGAGCTTGTAGTCTTCCATGATGGACATATGCAGCGGCTTGCTGGTGTAGATCGGAAGATTGAAGACCTGTCGATGGATGAGATTAAGGATATTCGGATTGTAGGGGATCATGCTATTCCACAACTTCATGAGGTTATAGAGCTGATCGACAAGAAGGCAGTGTTGAATATAGAATTGAAAGGAGCTAATACTGCCTGGCCTTCTTATAATATAGTTACTCAATATGTAGAAGAGAAAGGATGGAGTTGGGATGATTTTATTATTACTTCTTTCAAGCATGATGAATTGAAGAAAATGAGAGGTTTTAGTGATGATATTCCAATAGGAATACTTCCTCTTGGAGACCCCTTGGATGCGTTGCCTTTGGCGAAAGAGATTAGAGCCGTTTCTATGAATCCTAATTATAGAGCATTAAA
>JBLIDB010000143.1:0-13061 GCA_047634015.1 Saprospiraceae bacterium | reverse complement strand
ATGACATATGATTGATTAGCGACTTTTCGGAGTGGGCTCAAGATTCTATTTAAGAGCGATTTTCTTCATTAATGTGGTTTTAGTTAAAAACACCCGAAAAGAGGGAACTCTATAACTTAAACTTATAGTACTTTGGACTATCATAATACACTTTGAGAGACATACTCTTTTGTAATAATCCATAATCTATGAGACTACTCTTGATTTGCGTGTTCTCTGTCTTTACTATAAGTGCTTCCGCACAATTACAACTCTTAAACGATGAGTTTGATAACGCGGTATCATTGCCTAACTGGCAAGATATCAATCAAACTGAAGGATGGGATATCCGACAATTAGATTGGCTTAACATCAACGATTCAACCGATGGACACTTTCAGATTGCTCCACATACCTCTGGTTGGTATCAAGAATGGAAGGGAGCATTGAAATATAAAGAAATCACGGGAGATTTTGTACTTACTACAGAAGTGCTCTCGCTGGGAAGAGATAAGGTATCCGTTCCAGATGCACTTTATTCTCTCGCAGGAATTATCATTCGAACTCCGACTAACAATACAACTGAGCAATCTGTTTGGTCGGCAGAAGAGTGGAACTATATATTTCTTGCTGTGGGAACAGCTAATGGTAGTTGAGGAGGTCATTGCACAGGTCAGTTAGAGTAAAAACTACATCGAATAGTAATTCTGTGTTATCTATTACCAATATCCCTACTACTCATGTGCAATTGAGATTCGCCCGAATGGGTTCTCACTTTGTCATCCTCTATAGAGTTATGCCTACTGGCGATTGGATTGTACACCAGAGATATAATCGCAATGACTTTCCTGATACGCTCCAAGTAGGATTTACAACTTATACAGATTGGAATAAAGTAGAGGCCGTTGGTCATATATTTCATAATCAAAATGTCCTCATTCCGGGAGTTACTAGTTATCCCGCACCAGCTGAGCATTATAGCCCTGATCTTATCGGATTTTAATTTTTATAGACTGGATAGCTTGTATTGTCCTACACATCTAAAACATTCATCGCCAGCGATGATAAATAACAACGATCTATCAAGTTTTCTTAACTAGGCTTAAGCACCGTTTTGTCCAGAACACTTTTATATCAATCACCCCATAATAGATGCGTCATATAATTTCATTAAAGCTGATACAATAAGCTTCTCTTCTGCTCTTAATAATGATTCTTATATGGGACTTCATAGTAATGAAACCACAATGTTGCCAGGTAGTATGATTACTAGTGGATCTACCTTTCAGATATCAACAGTAGGCTGCTTGTAAATTAAAAAAGCAGCCTACTGTATTTTACAGATTTATGCCATTACAAAAGTCCACAGCGCTATTTTGTCATTCTATTTAAAATAAAGTCATAATCAATTGTTAATGACTTGCTTACTTATATAATTAAATAGATTAATACATTATTAGCTGTAATTTACATCTTATTTGAGGATCAATTGTTTAACTCTTCTACCAAGAAATTCAAAGCAAATTCATGCGCCCATTAATTGTTATCGTGCTAATAATCTTAGGTTTATTTGCCTATAAAACTTACTATCTGGATGCTGAAGATGCGCCAAAAGAAGTAAAAACAACTGATGCACAGCCTGCTGCAAAGAAAGTCATAGGATTACCCGTTGATATATATGTAGCTCAAGAGGTCAAAAAAAGCAATGTTGTATTTGCCAGCGGCACTGTGGTTCCAAATGAAGAAGTGGAGATCCGTAGCGAAGTTTCAGGTAGACTGATCGAACTACATATCAATGAAGGTGGATATATAAAAAAAGGAGCTGTCATCGCCAAACTTAATGATTCAGATCTAAGGTCACAACTTAAGAAATTGGACTTTGAAGAACAATTGGCAGAACAAACTGCCGCTCGACAAGAAAAACTTCTCGAAATTAATGCCATAAGTAAGGAAGAATATGACATGGCGGTTAATAAAGTCAATACACTAAGTGCCGACAAGGAATTTCTGCAAGTACAACTTGAGAAAACAACCATCCATGCCCCATTTAGTGGTAAGATGGGACTTAAAAACATAAGTGAGGGAGCCTATATTACCTCTAATACTATTATATCACAATTGATACAGAGCAACCCAGTAAAGCTAGATTTTAGCGTTCCGGAGAAATATGCTAATCGCATAAAGAGAGGGCAAGAGATAACATTTACGATAGATGGTGATGACGAAAATGTTACTGCAAGGATAATCGCCTTGGATCCAATGATAGATGAAGATCTTAGAACGCTAAGGATTCGAGCGAAAGCAAGCAATCATAAAGGCAAATACTTACCCGGAATGTTTATAAAGGTAGCACTACCACTAGGAGAGGTGAACTCGATTATGATACCTACGGAATCCATCATTCCTATTCTTAAAGGCAAGAAAGTATTTGTCATGAAAAACGGAAAGGCTAGCGAAGTACTTATTAAAACAGGTCTTAGAACAGATACTAGAGTACAAGTGGAAGAAGGGCTCGTAATAGGAGATTCTGTTGTCGTTAGCGCTCTAATGAGCGTGAAAAACGGCACGCCAATTTCAGTCAGGACATTAGTAGAGTAAAGCATGGAAGTAGTTGTATCTCATTTTCTAATTGTATTCTAAAGCTTACATCCTATGATGTCTCTTTCAACCATATCTATTAAGCGTCCTGTTTTGGCCATAGTGATGAATCTATTGATTCTCATTTTTGGTTTCATTAGTTTCTCCTATCTGGGTGTCCGTGAGTATCCTTCTATCGATCCACCAATTGTATCTGTTCGAACAAATTATCCCGGGGCCAATGCTGATATTGTAGAATCTCAAATTACAGAAGTCCTCGAGAAAGCAATTAACAGTGTTCCAGGGATTAGAACAATCAGTTCTTCCAGTAATCAAGGGTCAAGTTCTATCTCTATAGAGTTCAATCTTGATATAGACATGGAACAAGCAGCCAATGACGTAAGAGATAAAGTCTCGCGTGCAGCTCGTTCCTTACCTAAAGATATAGACGGTCTGCCTACAGTCAGTAAAGCTGATGCCGATTCTGAAACTATATTAGTAATGAAACTTAGGAGTTCTGAGCGAAGTCTTATGCAGTTAAGTGACTTCGCAGAAAACGATATTATCCCAAGATTCGAAACAGTTAATAATGTAAGTGGGGTTCGAATCTGGGGGCAAAAACGATATGCTATGCGTATCTGGATGCAACCAGATAAAATGGCTGCTCAAGGAATTACAACACGGGATGTTAAGACGGCTCTGGATAGGGAAAACATAGAACTCCCAAGTGGAAAGTTACAAGGGGACAATACAGAACTTACAGTAAAGACCATCGGAAGATTTGTTACTGAAGAAGACTTCAATGATCTCATAATTAGAACAGAAGGAGCCAAAACCATACGTCTTAAGGATATAGGATATGCTATTCTGGGACCAGAAAAAGAAGAAGGTCTCCTCCGTATAAATGGTGAACCTCAAATCGGAATTGCAGTAAGCCCTCAACCAGGGGCCAACTATCTGGATATTGCGGAAGAGATAAAAGAGCGATTTGAAGTTGTAAAGAATGATCTTCCTGATGATCTCACCTTGGAAATGTTTCTGGATTATACCGTTTTCATAGACAAGTCAATAGAAGAGGTAAAGGAGACCCTCATTATTGCGGTAGTTCTCGTTATATTTATAATATTCCTCTTCTTCAGAGACTGGATATTGGCCATTCGCCCTTTAATAGATATTCCTGTTTCGTTGATAGGCACATTCTCGGTAATGTACTTTTTTGGTTTCTCAATAAATGTCCTGACATTACTAGCTATAGTCTTGGCCACAGGTCTCGTCGTAGATGATGGTATAGTAGTAACCGAAAATATATTCAAGAAACGAGAAGAAGGCTATGGCCCTATCGAAGCAGCCATTCGTGGTTCTAATGAGATATTCTTTGCCATTATCTCTACCTCTATATCACTTGCAGCAGTATTCCTTCCTGTAATCTTCATGCAAGGTTTTGTAGGAAGCTTATTCAAAGAATTTGGAATTGTACTTGCTGCTGCTGTATTAATATCGGCTTTCGTTTCCTTGACATTAACACCGATGCTTAATGCTTATCTGATAAGAGATAATAATAAGCATAGTAAATTCTATGTATGGACAGAACCTTTTTTTAAAGGAATGGAGAACAGTTATAAAGATGGACTTTCTAAATTCATAGGAAGGCGCTGGTTGGCATTCCCATTATTTGCATTAGTAATCTTCATGATTTACTTTTTTGGAAGTAAGTTACAGTCTGAACTTGCTCCGCTCGATGATCGGAATACGCTTAGCGTTATGATGATAACTCCAGAAGGATCCTCTTATGAGTTTATGGATGAATATGTAATGAACGCATATGAGAAAATGGCCCAGGCGGTTCCTGAGGCCGAAGGTATTCTCACTTATACTGCTCCCAGCTTTTCAGGATCAGGAGCATCTAACTCGGCATTTGCTCGTGTATCACTTACTGAAAGTATAACAAGAGAGCGATCTCAGGCTGAAATTAAAGATGTACTCAATAAAGAATTCAAGAAGCTCCCCAATGCTCGAGCTTTCGCTTCCGAGCGTCAGACGATTGCTTTGAATCGCCGTGGAGGGCTTCCTGTACAATTTGTTTTACAAGCCCCTGATTTCGAACGTTTAAGAGAATACATTCCCAAGTTCATGAAAATAGTGGAGAATGATCCGACTTTTTCAATTACAGATTTGAATTTGAAATTTAATAAGCCTGAACTCAATATTACCATCGATCGATCTAAGGCCAAAAGTATGGGGATCTCTGTAGCTGATGTTGCTACTACTATGCAACTGGCATTTGCCGGTCAGCGCTTTGCATACTTTAATATGGATGGTCGACAATATCAAGTTATTGGCCAATTTGATAGAGAAAATAGGGATGAACCGCTTGATCTAAAAAACCTTTATGTAAAAAATAGTGAAGGAAAAATGGTCCAGCTCGATAACATCGTGAACGTAGCTGAAGAAAGTAGCCCGCCGCAGCTCTACCATTATAATAGATTCCTTAGTGCTACCGTCTCAGCGGGGCTTGCTCCGGGCAAAACCATCGCGGATGGTATAGTAGCAATGGAATCTGCAAAAGACCAAATTAATGATCCTGCGATCCGAACCGAACTAACAGGTAGTTCAAGAGACTTTTTAGAAAGTTCTAATAGTACGCTCTTTTCATTCCTCCTTGCTTTACTATTAGTCTACCTTATTTTAGCGGCACAATTTGAAAGTTTTGTAGATCCATTTATAATTATGCTTACAGTTCCGTTGGCTATAGCAGGAGCGGTTTTCTCACTTTGGTTTTTTGATCAGACAATGAATATTTTCAGTCAGATTGGAATTATCATGTTGATTGGATTAGTAACTAAGAATGGAATTCTAATCGTGGAATTTGCAAATCAACTCCGAAAGAAAGGATTGGATGTTAAAGCTGCTGCCTTGCAGGCCTCCACTATGAGGATGCGACCGATTATCATGACTACACTTGCGACTGTATTTGGAGCAGCGCCGATTGCGCTCGCATTAGGATCCGCTGGAAAAAGTCGCATGGCTATGGGAATTGTGGTCATGGGCGGTTTACTATTCTCTTTAGCTCTAACGCTTTACGTCATTCCTGTAATGTATACGTATCTCAGCCGCAGTAAGAACTACGAGCGCATAAAAGAAATCGACATTATAGCCAATACTACTGAAGAGACTGCTAATCCAGCAATAGCCTAATTCTATTACATATGTTATTCAAGATATATTTACGATACTCTATATTGCTTCTTATCACTTCATGGGCCATCAATCAGTTTTCTGCTCAAGAGGTTCTGCAATTAGAAGATGCCATCACTATTGCACTTGAGAATAATTATGGTATCCAAGTAGCTCAAAAGAATCAAGTTGCTACTGAAATGCAAGTGTATAAGTCCAATGCTGGATTTGGACCAACAGTAGACTGGACTACGAACTTCAATGTTACTGGAAATAATGTCAACCAACAATTTATTGATGATCGGACAGTCAATCGATTCGGCCGTACTCTAAGTCCCAATACGAGTGTAACGGCAGGGATTACGCTATTTGATGTTGGAAGGATGCAAGCAACCTATGATCGTCTTGGTCAACTTAGCGAATTCAGTAAACTTCAAGGCAACATCGTTATACAGAATACGGTAATGGAGGTAATGACGGTATACTATAATATCAATCGGGAAAAGGAGAGAATTAGCTTTCTTGTGAATATTATTAAAAACTACGAAGAACGCCTCAAGATTACTGAAGAGAGGTGGAATGTCGGAAGGGGCTCTAAAATTGATTTCTTGCAATCAAAGACAGATCTAAACACTCAACTCTCTCAATTTGCAGTAGTTCAAAATAATCTAATAAACGCAAAAGTCATACTCAATGGCGTGCTTAATAGAGAGCCTAACTTAGAATTTGAAACGGTAGAAAACCCAAAGAGCGAAGAAGAATATCTCCTCGATGCCCTCATTAATAAAGCAAAAGATCAAAATAGAGAGATACTACTCCTTCAGAAATCAATAGAGATTAGTGAACTTACAGAAAAACAAATAGCCGCAGATCGAGCTCCTCAAGTGAGCGCACAAAGTGCCTTTGGAATCAGTTATACGAACTCCAATACTGGATTTTTGAAATCCAATCGATCATTTGCTTTGAACGCTGGCGTCACAGCCAGATGGAATCTTTATGATGGCCATAATCGAAAGAATCAAAACGCAATCTCAAAAATAAATACAGAGATCATCGAACTACAACAAGATCAACTGGAAACACAAATCATCAATGAACTTAGCTTCGCATACAATCAATACAATTCTGATAAAGAGCTCCTGACGTTCGAAATAATGAATAAGGATATTGCTGAAGAAAACCTGACGATCTCACTTGAGAAGTTCCGACTGGGAGGCTCTACGATCTTAGAATTGAATGAAGCACAAAGAACTTATGATACGGCATTGAATCGCCTTGTAAATGCGCAGTTTAATATTCGCATATCTGAATTAGAGCTGCTTCGCTTGAGTGGTTCTATCGTGGAGTAGTAATTTCCTAATAGGCCAATCTATACACCTTAGATAGATATCCGCATATTCAGTAAGTGTCGCTCAAATCCTACTTTTTCATAAGCTCTAATGGCGCCTAAGTTCTCATCATAAACGTCAAGACGTACTTCCTGTATATCTTGGGATCGTAACCACGAAAACAAGCCATCAACGATTAGCTTGTTTATTCCACGCCCACGGAATACTGGCTCTACGTACATAAATCCTAAGTAACCATACTTATCATGCGAGAGATATGGCTTGGCATTTTCAATTTTCGCATATCCAGATGCGATGATTGCGCTACTTTCATACGCTACTAAGACTTCAGCTTCTGCACTCTGAATAAGCTCGCCAATATCATAATATGAAATCGGATCTCCTGCTAAAGTTTCATCATAAGGTCTTTCCGCAACTACAATCCCTTGTTCAAATTCTAATAAAACCTCAAGATCTTCTTGAGTAGCCCTTCTTATAGATATATCACTCATCTCTTTCAACTTAGCTGTCTATTTCTTCTTCCGCTTCTTCTTTTTCTTAGTCGCTTCGAAATTATTAATATCATCAATCAACGCTTTATAATCATACTTCTTCTCACGTTCGATATTAAGGGTATTAGAATATTCTAATTTATCGATCTGCAATACTTCAATTTCTTCTTTTAGGAAACTTTGTATTTCTTCGAGCATAGGACGTTCTTCCTTCGAACAGAATGAATATGCATGCCCTTTCTTTTTTGCTCTTCCTGTCCGCCCTACCCTGTGCACATAGTTCTCTGCTTCATCCGGCAAATCATAATTGATTACAATAGTAATATCTGGAATATCAATACCACGAGCGGTTACATCCGTTCCAATGAGCAGATTAGTCTCTCCTTCTCTAAACTGTCGTAATACCTCTGTCCGTTGTTCTTGCGTCTTATCACCGTGAATGGTAAGCGACGGAATATTAACTCTTTCCATAGCCTTGTGTACTCGTTCAGCACGAACTTTAGTGCGAACAAATGCTAATATCTTCGACTCTGGATTTTCATTAATCACGCGTTCGAGAAAAAAGCGTTTATCATCCATCTCTACATACATCACAAAATGTTCAATATTGCGAGCTACAGGATCTTTAGGAGAGATCTGAATTCTAATGGCACTTTGCTTGACAATATTGTAAGCTATTTTTTTAATTTTATCATTTATGGTTGCGGAAAAGAACATTGTTTGTCTCCTATTAGGAAGTTTGCGAAGAATATCAATGATATCCTTTTTAAACCCCAAATCCAACATGTAATCCGCCTCATCAAGCACTAAGATTTCGATCCTTTCAGTCTCAAGGTATCCCTGATGGATAAGGTCAAACATTCTTCCAGGAGTAGCAATTACGATATCAGCACCCTTTTTCAAGGCATCTATCTGTGGAGACTGATCGACGCCTCCATAAAGGGCAATAGTCACTATATCGGTATGTTTTGCTAAAGCATTAAAAACCTTCTCTATCTGAATCGCTAATTCATGACTTGGCACCATTACTAATCCTGTTACATGATTAACGCCTTTCCTATTTTTCTTCTTACGATAGATCATATCTATCATAGGAATAGCAAATGCGGCTGTCTTACCTGTACCCGTCTGCGCTACCGCCAGAAGGTCCTCTCCGTTCATTATATTACGGATGGATTTGTATTGGATATCAGTAGGTCTCCGAAACCCCATATCCTCGAGTCCTTGTTTGACCTTTGGATCAAATTTGTAATCTTCAAATTTCATATGGTGTGCAAGATACGACGTGCTGATTAGATTAATCTCGTCATTATTTGACCACTAATACCACCTTTGATATGAAATGCTTTAAGAATAAAACCAGATGACTACGAACCACTCATTGAAAGCCGGCTACTTCGGCTTTTGAAAGCCCGTCTTTTTCGAGATTCCCTCATTTCGAACCGTTTTGGCTCGACTCGTCGAGATCATTCGTTCATCAATAGCTACTGCTATGAATCCGCCAGTCCGGCCGGCAGGAAGAAATAAGCTTGTCCTGAGCTCAGTCGAAGGGAGTTTTAACATGACTATCAAGCAGTTATTCTCGAAAATCAGCCCAATTCTTAAATCACTTCTATATATTTATAAGCGCACATTATGAATATCACATGAATACATTCAATTTAACACCTTCAAGACGGTCTTTCCTAAAATCTTCTGCAAGCGCAGTAGCGCTATCAATGTTAGGTCCTTACGCATTGGATATTACCCTACGAAGTAAGCCATGGCGAGTCGCCCTTATAGGTACCGGGTGGTATGGCAAAAGTGATCTTATGAGATTAATCCAAGTAGCCAATATTGAGGTTGTTGGACTGTGTGATGTAGATAAAAATCAACTGCAAGGGGCTGCGGAATTGGTCAAAGAAAGAATGGGCCTATCAAAAAAGCCTCCTTGCTTTTCAGATTATAAGAAGATGTTACGCTCACAAACACCAGAGATCGTCCTTATCGGCTCACCAGATCACTGGCATGCACTCCAAGCGATCGATAGTATCAAGGCTGGCGCACATGTATATCTGCAGAAACCTATCAGTCTTGATGTATTAGAAGGAGAGGCCATATTATCAAATGCGAGGAAGTACAATCGTGTTGTTCAGATCGGAACCCAACGTCGAAGTACTCCGCACCTAGTTGCTGCGAAAGAAAGAATTATTGATTCAGGATTACTTGGCAATATATCCCATGTTGAAATGTGCTGCTATTATCATATGCGCATGAACAAACCTCATCAACTGGGTGAGATCCCAAAAGAACTGGATTATAATCAGTGGGTGGGCCCTGCCACCTATTTACCATACGAAATGTCTCCGCACAGAGGTTGGTGGCGAGGGAAAAGGGAATATTGCAACGGTATCATGGGTGACATGTGCGTACACATGTATGACGCTGTACGCTGGATGTTGGATCTTGGTTGGCCTATAGAGGTCTCCTCAACAGGAGGAATATATGTTCAGAAAGATTCAACAGCAACCACTGCAGATACACAGCATGCGATCTTCAAGCATGAAAAGTTAAATTGTGTTTGGCAACATCGTTCTTGGGGCACTGCTCCAGATCCAGACTATCCTTGGGGTTTCTTTATTTATGGAGATAAAGGCACATTGAAAGGAAGTGTTCATAAGTTCGAATTCGAATCAAGAGATAAGTCGACAAAAATTTCGGATACCGCTTTATTTGAAAAAGAAAAATACCCTGAAGACATTAATGAGAAAAGTATTGAGCTACACGTTGCTTCAGCAACAAGAAGGCACTTTATAGATTTCCTTGGTGCCATTGAAAACAAGTCGCTTCCTGTTGCAGATATAAAGCAAGGACATATATCCACCGCATCTTGTATCCTTGCCAATATGTCTATGGACTTAGAAATGCCTTTACAATATGATCCTTCAAAACAGACCATTATTAATAACCTCCAAGCCAATATGCACTTGAAACGTAATTATAGAGAAGGCTGGGAGCATCCGTGGGTTTAACTAATTTATGTAACATTCTGATTTACTCTTTCACCAATTTGGTAAGAGAAAGGAGCTCTTTCTCTTAGCTATTTACATGAGGCCAATTCCCTTTAATCCTTCTTTTCGATCACATTTTATCACTGGGCTTATTACCGGTATATGGCTTGTGATTTTTTTGATCCTCATTGCTCCTTTTGATGCGTCAGATTTGTCATTCCTCATTAAGATAATCCTGCTAGCCGTCTATGGTGTTCTTTTCTTATTGACGTATATCATAATTTGGCACTTTCAGTCATGGCTTTGCAGGATAAAAGGGCAATGGCATATTGGCTTGGAGGCATTGGTTATTATACTTTGCTATATTATAAATCTCCTTCTGACATATTCCTACTATAAAACCACCTTGGATTCAACTAATAAATGGCACTTTCAGTTTTAGCGAGTTTTCTGTAGGAATTTATCTCCCTATTGTCGTTATCATTAGTATGCCCCTGCTTGCTGCAAGATGGTACTACGGCAAAAAAGGAATCTCTGAAACTCCTAAGAAAGCTGAAAAGCAAATACTCCCTGGTGATAATAAAGATGATGTCTTACAAGTCCCTTTAGATCAAATCATTTGTATTTCAAGTGTGCAGATTTACATGGAAGTCTATTACACACATGAAGACATAAAAAAGAAGAAGCTTCTTAGAAGTACCTTGAAAAACGTCTACGCACAAATACGCAGTTTTATCCAATCACATCACTCACATATATTCAATCCGATCCATATTGTTAAGTGGAATAGCAATTCTGAGATACTTGTCGGAGCCATAACTTTTCCTGTCTCTAAAACTTCCGAAAAAATATTGAAGCGGTCTATAATTCGATCCCAAATATCTGATAATCAATGAGATAGGCTATTTAAACACATTAGTAAGTTCTTTCTTTGTTTAATAATCGAAGCCGTTACAACTAAAATAAAGTTATGATTAATCTCAAATTCTACTTCAGTATCATTGCCATTTGTTTCAGTATTACAATGATCTCTGCACAAGATGTCAATAGCAAAGCCGAGTCTATTTCATCCGTTAATGAACTACTTGACAAGGCCATTAGAGATAAGAAATGTATTGGAGTAGCTGCTGGCGTATCTCTTAATGGCAATGCGATTTGGTCTAATGCCACAGGATACGAAGATGCTAAATCAAAAACTCCTCTAATGAAGATGCCCCTCTAAGGATTGCTAGCATCGTAAAGCCTATGTCTACAGTTGCTATATTTCAATTAATAGAAGCAGGACGCCTTGATCTTGTCGCACCTATACAGAAATACCTTCCTGATTTTCCCAAAAAGAAGAAAGGAACAATAACAACACGGCACCTACTATCACATGCTTCCGGTATTGGTGCTTATAAAAACGGAAAAGAAAGCGAGAATAAAATCCATTATGCAAGCCTCATGGATGCTTTGGTCGTATTTCAAGATAGAGAATTACAAAGTGCTCCAGGTACGAGCTTTAATTATACTTCCTATGGCTATGTAGTCTTGGGAATGGTTATCGAAGAGATTAGCAGTTTATCTTATGAATTCTATATGAAAAAGAATGTATTTGATCCTGCCGAAATGACTAATACCGCGACTGAAAGCGAAGATTATATGCGAAATCATATGCCCCCGTTTTATCATAAAAAAGTAGCGGAAAAATAAAGAACGTCAAACCAACAGATATTAGCGATAGGATTCCAGCTGGAGGCTTTCGTTTTACTATAAGCGATTTATTAAAATTTGGCGATGCTTTAGCAGCAAATACCTTGATAAGCAAAGAATCATTCGAATTAATGATACAAGATACTGGCCTTAAGAAAGTAGGTAATCCTTATGGGTTCGATTTATATCTTTATGGAGGTAATCCAGATTTAGGCAATGTCGTAGGACACACCGGAGCTCAAATAGGTTGTTCTTCTTTTATGATGATTTTACCAGAATCTAATGCAGTAGTCGTCACAGCATCAAATACATCTGGGGCCGGCCAAGAAGTCGCAAATATTACGATCGGATTATTTCATATGATAAAGGATTATAAAAAACAGGATTGACCTCTACAATCTACCTCTTAGATCTTAAATCTTAAATCCAGCATGAAACATACTCTAAGATGCAGGAATTTCTCTCTCAAAATAAAGATAAATGTATACGGCAGCTCCAAAATTAATAGCATCGCTTGAGGCCAGCGTATAGCCTTTTGCTGTATACTCATCCAACTTCTTTTGGATATCTCTCTGAGCGTTTTTGGAGATATACTTAGAGTCTAATGTCAGTTTGCTATAATAGATTAGTGATTCTACTTTGTATTCTTCCATGATCTATATTTTGAATACTTAGACTACAACTATAAAAAAACCAGTCAATCCTATTATCAATGGTTCGGTAATAAATTAGGCAGCAATGCTTCCATAATTGATTATCTTTTGATAGTCTTCATTTATTTTTATCAACTTAGGGTCAAAACCATAGAT
>JBLIDB010000142.1:0-13074 GCA_047634015.1 Saprospiraceae bacterium | reverse complement strand
CCGTAGATATTTCGGAGAAAAATTATTCGATAGAGGCATTATTGCGCTAATTGGGAATTAGTGGTAAGCTTCCGTACATTCAGTATATTTTATATAATTAAGTTCAGTGGAGATTCTTTCTTTCTCCAAGATATACAATCGCTGTTCTTCTCTTTGAGCATCATCATAGGATTCCCAAGCAAGAAGGATCATCTCTGGAACAAACATCTGTACTGCTTCTAAAATATATGCTCCATATGATTCTGGGACTGTGAAGGCAGGTACTTTATAATACAATGAAATTACAATCAATAAGGCATTCTATATCAACCAACTGGGCGATGAGTCCGGTACTATTCATTAAGAAGTATAGAATTAATATTAAAATTTTCATTATTTGTTGTGTGTTTTCAATGCAAATATGATAGTAGGAAAGCCTTCAATTCTGAGTTAAGCGACTGTTCTACCGAGTTAAGAGTTAGAAGGTTACTTAGACACGATGAGCTGTAAATCCCAACATTTTGGCTCTTTAAGCCGCTTTAACTTGTTAGAAGAACCATTCATCTCATCTGCCTGTCAAGACATCGGTTTTATTAATATATAGGTTGAAATGGTCGGTACATTTGAGAAAAATTATAATTATGAATAAGAGAATTTTAATCGTTTCTAAAGGCAATATCTGTCGATCTCCTTTAGCTCATGGCTTACTAGACCAGAAAGTCATTGAACATAACTTACCATGGACGATAGATAGCGCAGGTACGGGACACTGGCATATTGGAAAACTTCCTGATGAAAGATCAATTAAGGTGGCCAAGGAGCATGACTTAGATATTACTTATCAAAGGGCACGTCAATTTGGTGTTGTAGATTTTGGTCTTCTTGATATTATATATGTCATGGATAAACAGAACTATCAAAAGGTGAGTGAAATGGCTCCTACCGAGGAAGCTCTTGATAAAGTAAGTTTGATTATGAATGAATTGACTCCAGGGAAAGATCAAGATGTTCCAGTGATCCATTTCACAATGGAGTAAGTAACTTTTATAGAGTTTATATAACATTGGACAAAGTAACCGATCAGCTTATAGTAAACGCAAAAAATAAGAATGAAAATAGAACGGCTTCACTTTACATTGAAAGCGCTTATGTGGTTTAAGGAGTGCTCCAAGTTCATTTTTTCCGACTACTTTTAATTGATATAGAAGGATTTCATAAAGACTATGAAGTAGTGACACCATGTTCAGTAAATACAAGGAGTGGAGTAAATTTCATAAAGTTTGATAAAATGATATTAAACCATGGAAATATCTCACTTCTTCCTTCTATCTTAGGGTGAGCGTATTATTTCAATACGGTTAAAACTACAAGATGCTCTCTCCTACTAATTTACGACAACCATTCATTACCATAATAATTGTTCTTTTTATTTTCACTTGCTATTCATGTAATAAGGAAAACAAGGAGCATATATCTCCTCAACCGCCTAATATCATCTTCATTCTTGCAGATGATTTAGGATATGGAGACATCTCGTCCTACAATGCTGAAGGGAAGATCAAAACTCCCAATATAGATCGAATGGCCGCAGAAGGAATGAGATTTACGGATGCGCATTCTTCGTCTGCTGTCTGTACACCTACACGCTATGGCATTCTAACTGGAAGATATAACTGGCGAAGTAGATTAAAGAGTGGCGTCTTAACAGGAAACTCTAAAGCTTTAATCCCCAATAAGCGAAAGACAGTAGCCAAAATGCTTCAAGAGAATAATTATAATACAGCATTTATCGGCAAATGGCATTTGGGCTGGGATTGGGCTTTAAAAGATACGAGCTTAGATAACGGTAGTGGATGGAATCCAAAGGATTTCGACAATCTTGATTTCTCAAAGCCTATTAGTAACGGTCCAAAAGGTATCGGATTCGACTACTCATATGGACATGCTGGCTCTTTAGATATGGCACCATATGTATACGTTGAAAATGGTATTCCTACAGCCGTACCAACTGCAATTACCGTAGATACTGGAAAATATTCTTGGTGGCGAGAAGGTCCTACCTCAGATGATTTTGTCCATGAAGATGTAACACCTAATTTCTTCAGAAGGTCTATCAAATATATTAGCGCGCAATCAAAAAAAGAAAAGCCTTTCTTCTTATATCTTGCACTCCCTTCCCCTCACACTCCTATCCTACCGACAAAGGAATGGCAAGGAAAGAGTGAACTCAATGACTACGCTGATTTTACAATGATGATTGACGACTATATCGGACAATTAGAAAGTGTAATTAGCGAATCAGGCATCGAAGATAATACGCTTATTATTTTTACCAGTGATAATGGCTGCTCTCCCGCAGCAGGATTTGCAGAGATGGTAGAGAATGGCCACATGCCAAGTAGGGAGTTTAGAGGTCATAAAGCAGACATCTTTGAAGGTGGCCATAGAGTTCCATATATTGTAAAGTGGCCACAGAAAATCTCAAAAGGAAGTCTATCCAATAAGACAATATGTCTTAATGATTTTTTCGCTACATGTGCAGATATCGTGAATTACCCAATAGCAGATTCAGAAGCGGAAGACAGTCATAGTATTTTGTCTCTTTTGACCAATTCCAATAATGAAAAGGAATATTCCAGAGACGCTACGATTCATCATTCTATTGATGGATCATTTGCCATAAGAAAAGACGAGTGGAAACTAATCATGGCGCCTTCTTCGGGAGGATGGAGTGCTCCTACTCCTAAACAGGCAAAAGAACTTGTTGATCTCCCAACAGTACAGCTTTATAATTTGATCGATGATCCTGGGGAGAAAGAAAATCTGTTAGCGAAACAACCGGCTATGGCAGAAATATTGCAAGCGTTACTTACGAGCCAAATTATAAACGGGAGAAGTACAGAAGGCCCACATCAATCAAATGATGAGATAGACGGAGAATGGAATCAAATTTCTTTTATGAAGTAGAGAATAATATTTTGAGTCATATCATTGTTTGGAAAAACATTGAATACACATTCTTCTTATTTAATATTCTCCGGTTTTTATTTTCTGTCTTACTTGCAATTTCTATTTTCACAACCACTATTAGGGACTATTTTCACTTTTCAGGACTAACAACTAAGGATAGAATCGCTTCTTAAATCAAAGTTGAAGTTCAAATTATGCAAAGAACTAAATATGAAAATTAAATTCTATCTTATAGCTCTTTTCTTTTGTCAAATGGCTTGTAATTCGTCAGAAAAACAGCAAGAATCCATCTCGGATTCAACAAGCGATGTCTTTACAATTGTTCAGGAAGGCGATGAGTTACGAATTCAATCTACCGGAAATGAAAGGGCTCTCGTTACACAAAATGCACAAGCCAATCATCGGCCCTATCTACATCCAATTTTGGCCCCTAATTCAGATGCAGCTCTAACAGAATACAGCCCGGGACATCATACCCATCAAACAGGTCTATATTGGGGATTCACGAGAGTTAATGGAAGTGGAACTGACGAAGCAACTCTTAAAAAGTGGTTTTACGATAAAAACAAGTCCGAGGATATTCAATCTCAAATCGGAAGAGACTTTTTTCACAATCCTGGGGAAGGTTTCTGGCAAAGAGTTTCAACAGATATTATTAAAGAAGAAGGAGCTGAAGTTGTTTGGCAAACGATATACAACATGTTAGATGAGTCCAAAACTCCTATTCTTGAGGAGTCTCAAACTTGGACATTTACGGAGAAGGATGGAAAACATTTACTGACACTGGAATGGGAAGGTAAGGCGCTTGTTGACATAACGGTTAATGAATTTAGTTATGGAGGACTTTTTCTTCGAATGCCATGGAAAGAAGGTATCCATGGAGAAGCGGTTAACGCTGCACGTCAGCGTAACGAAAAAGCAGAAGGTCAAAGAGCCATGTGGGTAGATGTAGGAATGGAAATAGATGGACTTACGGATTGGGGACATATTGCCATATTCGATCACCCGAACAACAGTAGTTTCCCGCAGCCGTGGCGGGTAGATGGGCAATTAGGTATTGGACCTGTATTGGCGAAAATGGGAGATTGGTCTATTAAAAAAGGAGAGGCAAAAGTTTTCCAACATCAATTAGTGGCTTACTCAGGTAAAATGGATGATACTGTTTTAAATGATTTGTGGGGAGACTTTGCTGGCGATAAGGGTATGTATAATACTGCCGCGTTATGGAATATAGCTCGGCAAGAAGGCAAAGATGCAAAGCTTCTAAGTCCCATTGAGGCAGTTGAAGCCATGACGATTAAAGAAGGGTATGAAGTTAATGCATTTGCTTCTGAACCCATGATTACGCAACCTATGGCGTTTTGCTGGGACAATAAAGGCAGAATGTGGATCGCTGAGAATAGAGATTATGAATCTCGACAATCAGGGTTCTCAGGCTCTGGAGATAGTCGAATTCTAATATTAGAAGATACGGATCGAGATGGTGTCGCAGATAAGAAAAAGGTGTTTATGGAGGGGATCCCCTTTCCTTCCGCCATCGCAGTGGGACATGGTGGAGTATTTGTCGGAGCGCCTCCTAATCTACTCTTTGTTCCCGATAGTAATGAAGATGATATTGCTGACGAATCTGCTATAAAAGTATTGCTGACAGGATGGGGCATTCGCGATCGACACGAGACAATCAATAGCCTACACTGGGGACCTGATGGATGGTTATATGGACTCGAGGGCTTTGCGACTCCTTCAAAGATTAGAAAACCTAAACCCGGTGAAGGTCGCTTATATAAACACAGAGATGAATTTCCCGCGGACTTACTTGAAGCAGATGGTGTAGATGTAAATGGAGGTGTATGGCGCTATCATCCACTCAAGGATCGATTTGAAGTAGTCGCTCACGGGTTTAGCAATCCTTGGGGTATAGATTATGACGCCAAAGGTCAATTGTTCATTTCTGCATGTGTAATTCCACACATGTTTCATATAATTCAAGGTGGTATTTATCATCGTCAAGGTGGTCAACATTTCAATCCATATGTTTATGAAGATATAAAGACCATCGTAGATCACCGTCATCGCTCGGCTCATGGAGGAGCCAGAATCTATCAATCGGACGCATTTGACGCTGAGCAGCAGGGACGCCTATTCATGGCAAATATTCATGAACATGCTGTACTGTCTGATATTATCAAGATCAACGGCTCAGGATTTACGGCAAGTCACGGAGAGGACTTTATGCTGGCCAACAATGCTCAATGGATAGGATTCAGCATGGAAGTTGGCCCAGAAGGGGGACTATATGTACTGGATTGGCATGATGCAGAGATTTGCGGTCAAGCAGTTGATAACAAAGAGACTGGCCGTGTGTTTCGAATGATGCCACAAAAATCTAAAGCCGATAATTGGCCAGGAAGATACGATGATCTCAATAACTTCGATGACGCAGCACTTGTTGAATTACAACTCAGTAAAAGCAATTGGCATGCGCAACGAGCAAGAGTGATCTTACAATACAGAGCTTCGAAAGCAAGTCTTAGTAATGATGCTATCGCACGATTGAACGCCTTATTGGATAAGAATGAGAATGAAGATCTTAGACTTCGCGCTTTATGGACTTTGCATATTGCCAACATAATAGAAAAGGATAAACTAATAGCATTACTTACAGACTCGGATGAATATATCCGAGCATGGGCAATCCAATTCTTAGTTGAGGATAAAATAGCTTCAACTAAAGCAATAGAACGAATGACTAAATTGTCCCAAAATGAATCTTCAGCCGTTGTCAGAAGATATCTTGCTGAGGCATTGCAACGTCTTCCGAACAAAGACCGCTGGGAATTAGCAAGCGAGTTAGTGCAGCGAACAGAAGATATCGACGATCCAAATATTCCTCTTATGCTATGGTTTGGTATAGAACCCTTGGCAGTTGAAAATCCAAATCAGCTTTTGGAATTGGCTCACAAAAGTAAGATCCCTTCTATTACTCAAAAAATAGCAAGGCGACTCGTAGATGGAAATCAATTAGAGTTGTTAACTGCAGCACTGGAAAAGCGATCAAATGTGCAGAAGCATTTAATGCAAGGTATGGTTGCAGGAATGGAAGGAAACGCAGACTTAAAAGAACCCACCAAATGGGCAAGTATTTATAAGAAATTAAAATCTAATATGGAGCTTGCTCCGTTGGCTGACGAGATTGCGCAGCATTTTGGAAGTGCAGAAATCGCCAAGAAGTATATTGCAATTATAAACACCCCTTCTTCAAGTTTACAAGAAAAAAATGATGCTATTAGAGCACTTGCCTTGCAGCAGAATCCTCTTTTAGAAGAAGAGCTACCAACATTACTAGATAATAAAAACCTGCGATTAGAATCTATAAAAGCAGTAGCAGCCTATGAAAACAGAAGATTGGGTCAAATTTTAAAAGAAAAATATACCAACCTTACCAAAGTGGAAAAAGAAGAAGTCATCATGACGATGGCTTCAAGACCTCTCTATGGGACTATCTTGGCCGATGGATTAAAGAATGGAACCATTTCAAAATTCGATATCCCTGCACATGTTGTGCTACAACTTAGAGCGGTACTAGGCAATGGATTTGTAGAAATCTGGGGGCCTATTGATGACATTTCTAAGACCTTGCAAGTAGCTTATAAAAAATATCAGCATCTCGCTACAGATGAAGCTATAGCTAACGCAAGTACAACAAATGGCAGATCTATATTCCTTCGTGCTTGTGGAGTATGCCATCAGTTACATGGAGAAGGGGGAGAAATCGGTCCAGATCTTACAGGTTCAAATCGTACGAATACGGGCTACTTACTAAGTAATATCCTCAATCCAAGTGGTGATCTTCAGGATGATTATAAACTCGTTGTAGTTACTACGCAAGATGGCAGAACATACAGTGGGAATATAATCGGAGAAAGTGAAAAGAGTATAACGCTGCGTATTGTTGGACAAGATCCGATAGTCATCAGTAAATCACAGATCCGCACAAGAGACGTATCTGAAAAATCTATGATGCCGGAGGGAATTCTGAATACATTGACGGATGAAGAAGTTTTGGATCTGTTCGCATATCTAAAAAAATTAGAGACACCCAAGGAGCTATAATTTTAATCATCTTTTAAAAGCGATAATAACACACAAAAAATAGGAATAGCTATAGTTGAGCTTGGATTTTGAGCTGTGTTCATCCCAATTTATCAGGCATATTTAAATGTCAAGAAGATTCAACTTTCTAATAATTTTCTTTACAAGCTCTTCAAATAAGCAATACTAGCCGGAACTTGACTTATTACCGAGCTACTCTCATCCTCTATAAAGTAATGTGCGATCCCAATCCGATTTCCTTCTCTTATGATCGCTGGGATATCAAGTTCACCGCTTCCTAAAGCTACATTGTTCTCTAAATCTGTCCCACCTGATAGATTTCTAGGCGTACCTTTTTTCATATCCTTCATATGCATTAACTTCCATCGGTTACCATATTTTTTCATCAATGCTACCGGATCCCCTCCTCCAAAATGCATCCAAAAGATATCCATCTCAAAAGAGACATACTTAGGGTCTGTTTTCATAATAATATAATCCAATAAAGTTCCTGAACCATGTGGTTGGAATTCATATCCATGAGCATGATAAGTGAATATAATTCCATTCTCAGCGAGAACTTTTCCTGCTTTATTAAAAACCGCAACCGCCTTGTCTGCATCTGCTAATTCAAAAACACCTTCATGAGGAACCCAGGCACACATTACATAGTCTGCGCCTAAATTCTTGGCTTTATCAACGATCGCCATCGGATCATCTATTAATTCTTGAAATTGTGCGGAGGTTGAAGGAATTGAGATACCTCTTTCCTTACAGAGCCTTCTAAATTCTTCAGGTGGTATTTTACCACCATCTCCTTCTACTTTTGTAATACCCATTCTTTGAATCCGATCCAGTGTTCCGATCATATCTTTAGGGAAATAATTTCGAAATGAATATGTCTGAACCCCGAAATCATCTTTAAATAGATTCGTAGACTCCCCCACTTTTGAACTTGTATTACAGGACGTAGCCAATACGATTATAGAGAGGACGAAATAAAAGTATTTCATTATGATGTTTTAACTATATATTTTAATACCTGAAATTACGGAAAACAAATCAATCAGAATCGAATACAACTGATTGTTTATATAGAGCATTAATTGGGAGGTGGACTGACTGAAGTCCAACCACCATCTACAATAATCGTCTGACCTGTAATTTGTCGAGCTCCATCTGACAGCAAAAACAAGGCACATTTCGCAATATCATCCGGGGTACAAACCCTGCCTAAAGGAGTGATACGCTCCCATGTAGATTTATAATTAGCCTGCAATTTGTCAGTACGAGGTGTGAGTGTTGCTCCAGGAGCGATCGCATTAACATTTATACCATGTATACTTAGCTCTATGGACAACTGTTTAGCCAGCATCTCAAGTGCCGCTTTAGTCATACCATAAGCTGCCAAATTGGGATGCGCTTGGTGTCCAGTAACAGAGGACATAAATAGAATTCTGCCTCCAGATTTTTGCTTCACAAACTGCTTTGAAACTGCTTGAGCAAGAAAGAATGAGCCAAATAAATTCACTTTGATTAACTCCTGGAAATTATCAGACGGATATTCCAAAAATGAACCGAATGTTGTAATGCCTGCATTTGCAATAGCGATATCCACCCTACCGAATTCCTGTATAGCACTTGATACCAATGTCTCAATTACTTCGCTATTTGAAGCATCTCCTATGACTGTAGCCCCTTGTCCTCCTTGCATCTTAATCAGCCGTAACACACTTTCAGCACTTTGTTGATTAATATCATTTATTATGATTTTAACCCCTTCGGCAGCCAATTGAATAGCAATCTCACGACCTATTCCCTCTCCAGCTCCCGTAACAATGGCACATTTCTTATTAGCGAAAAATTCGTTCATCCTAAATAGTACACCTAAAAGTTACTGAAGCCGATTTCGATAGGCCCTTACGACAGCCACGATATTAGTGTATATAGGTTTAAGATCATCAACCTCTTCTCTATAATTAATCCATTCCGCTTTCTCAATATCTTCTTTAGTCTGCGGAATCAGTTTACGTTCGTTACTATACATCAAATACCAATAGCTTGGTTTCAAGATCCTGCGGTCACTATTTCTACCTCTATAAATGTGATATGTAGTTACTAATTTATTTAACAATGAGATATTACTCAGCCCCGTCTCTTCTTGTACTTCTCTAATAGCTGTCTCTTTCTTTGTTTCACCTTCTTCCATTTTACCTTTCGGCAAATCCCAATGACCTCGTCGAAAGATCATTAACATCTGACACTTATCATTAAGTACCAATCCGCCGGCTGCGGGAACGATTTTAAATACTGAGAAGAAATCTCGTTTTAAGAGCTTTACATCAGTGGTAAGTAAGACCAACTCCTTAAGTTCGGGATCCTTCTCTATCTTATCCAGACAAGACAGTATATGCTTGGTCTTACCCGTGTAATAAATAATAACTTGATGATGCGCCTTTCTCGTTATATGGCTCTCATAGCCCATATGAGCAAGTCTAATGACCGTATCGTTATAGTAAATCTTATACATTATTCTTTTTCATTTAATCGCTTGTTTATCAATGTTTTATCTCTAGAGACAGACTCTAATTTGCAAACATTTTGTAAATTAATACGGATTCAAATACCCGTTCTCCAGATCTGCGGAATATTTCAGCAGATTTATCAATGAATTTTTTTCGGTCTTTACGAAAATCTATTTTGCCGTTTCTTATTTTTTCCTCTACCGTGCTACGACTCGCGCTAGTAGTATGACAAAAGTAATCATATCCGACCCATTTAGGTGTCGCTAATTTTATCACACTCACATCACACCGGGATTTACTCCAGCCGACAACTTACACTGAGGCGACACATCTTCCAGAAAATCTACCATATCAAGCAAACGACACCACTCCTCATTATTAATATTCTCACCCTCCCCACTTCACGCTGAATAGCAATATATCTGATGCATTTAAATATCTACCTCGCATAATACACTCTTCAAATACGAGGAGCTCTTTTCTTAATCTATTCTAATGCCATCACAGTCCCTCAGTCACGTATCTCGCTCCTTTTAAGTCAGCTCCCGAACATTATTTTGGAGTTCCTACCCTGAATCACAATCCTATCATCATTCATCACCGAAAAAAGAATCTGAGCAAAATTTTAAGACTCGACTTGAACTAATATCAGTGTTTACGAAGAGACTTTTTCTCCTGCCTATATTCGTTGAAGGTAGCAACACCATTCACTTCAATAAATAAATTCATATCTGCACATTTCAACACTCAAACGGCTCTTTGATGATGACAAACAAGCACGCCATATAACCGGAGCAATACTAGTAAGTCACGGTATAGTGCGACTTAGTTTGTGAATGTAGACGAGCAATCTTACCCTAATTATTTATTATGTTGATCTATTACGAGCTGAAACATCTTCAAATATGGGCACATCATCACAATTTGATTATTATCTGTGATACTGACCAGCTTCCGATCCGCAAGCGGTGCTCTAGTTTCAACGCATTAAGCCTTCATCCTTTGGAAACACTCGTTTATAACACAAAATGCAATTAGAGAACCCATCTTTATTGACCTACCTACGCTCGATACGAAAAACCTACAAAAAGGATCTACGGTACTCTAAATAACGCTCTTGCGCAATCTGTAAACCTATATACAGTTTAATCAGAAAATGTAGATGTAACTGATCAGCTAACACATATGATTCCATCCTGCGGCAGACAGGCTGAAGCTCGCTCATGGGAATCAAAGATGTAATGGGTATCACTAATTTGATAATTGTTTTAATTTTGGTCTATTCAATTCCCTTTTGTCCATATATAATTCTGTGGTTATAGATCAAGAAAATCGACCAATGAAATTGTTTGGTGGTCTCCTTTTGAGCAGCCTTTGTTCGAAGAAATAGAATTTGGAAATTTGGTTTTATGAAAAGAACTATTACCTACAACATGCCTTCTAACACAAATATTAATAATATGAAATCAAATGAAATAGCAAGATTTATACTGATTTATGTAATTATAATTTTCGCTTTTGGGTGTACACCTAGTAGATCGCAAAAAACTGATATAGCGGAAAGAGTCCAAACCAGGATAATTACTGGGTCAGAAAGAACAGAAATATATTTACCCTTTTTGAAAGGTAAAAGAGTAGCATTAATGGCAAACCCAACAACAGTAATAGGTAAGCGGCATTTAGTCGATAGTCTTCTTTTGTTGAACGTGGATATCGTTAAAATATTCGGACCTGAACATGGTTTTCGAGGCAATGCAAGTGCTGGGGCTATCGTAAATGATGAAACGGATAAAATCACTGGAATCCCGATAATCTCCTTATATGGGAAAAAGAAACAGCCAAGCAAAGAAGATTTGGCCGATGTCGATATTGTAATTTACGACTTACAAGACGTTGGTTGTAGGTTCTATACAAACATCAATGCGCTAGTAAAATTGATGGAAGCCTGTCAAGCTAACGGAAAGAAACTTATTATTCTGGACCGACCAAATCCCAACGGCTATTTGATCGACGGCCCCGTTCTGGATATGAAATACAAATCTGGAATAGGAAGGTTCCCGATTCCAATGTCTCATGGACTGACAGTAGGTGAATTCGCCAAAATGGCAAATGGAGAAGATTGGTTAGAAAATGGTGTTCAATGCGATATCAAGATTGTTCCTGTATCCAACTACGATCATGATATGCTATACGAGCTTCCTGTAAATCCATCACCAAATCTAAATACACACCAGTCGGTTCTGCTATATCCTTCCACATGTATGTTTGAGGGTACCTATTTGAACCATGGGCGAGGCACTTATTTCCCATTTACAATTTTGGGAAGTCCTGACCTCAAGGATACTTATAATTTCAGTTTTAGACCAGAAGGAATCAAGGGGATGGCTGAAAATCCAATTTTCAATGACCAGTTATGCTATGGCATCGACTTAAGGGAATTCGATGTAGACAAGTTGCGTAAGGAGAAGCAGATTAATCTATCATGGATTATGGAACTCTATAAAGCTCATCCGCATAAAGAAAAGTTCTTCGATTCCAGTTTGAGTAATCAAATGGGTGTAATTGAAAAACTTATCGGGTCCGGCCTATTCCGGAATCAAATAGCCAATGGCACTTCTGAGGAGGAAATCAGAAAAAGTTGGGAACCCGGGCTATCTGATTACAAAGAGATGAGAGAAAAATACCTCCTATATCCATAGACATTTTCAATCAAATACCACCTACTTAAAGTAGGTGGGTTAAGGTTAAGTTCGACTAAAAGTCGTCTTTTAACTATTCCAAGAAAAAATCGTCTTCATCATTTGGTGATTCTCTGTGATGCTCCAGATAATCTTGAGCCATTTCTTCTGTAATATTCCCTGTACTAAATGCCCCATAACCACGAGCCCAAAATCGTTGTCCCCAATAACGCTTTTTCAGATGAGGAAACTCCTTTTGCAGTAGGCGTGAACTTCGGCCCTTTGATTGTTTTAACATCACACTCAAAGACAACTTAGGCGGATATTCAATATGCAGATGTATGTGATCTTTTCCTACAACTCCTTTTAATATCCTGATCTCCAATGCATCACAATCTTGACCTTTTAAGTCTCTAAATCGCTTTTGTGGCTCCCCTTCTAGTACTTTATATCGATACTTCGTAACCCATATTATAGGATCAAGATGAAAAGTTAGGGGGAGTATAGAATACTATGATAAAAGTTGTTTGCTTAGGGGAATGGACGAACAACTACTACAAGCATTTTTCCCAGCGGGATTATTAGATTATTTTGAGGTAGTATCCTTTAACACAGATACTGCTGAGTAAGTATTTCATTTGCGAGAGATAAACATAGCTCCAGCGGGCTACAATAAGGATAGTTTAGAATCGAAAGGCTTCTATCAAGAGGAAACAATAACAGATTTTCCACTAAGAGGCAAACGATGTAAGTACAAAGTCAAGCGACGACGTTGGCTAAATAAAGAGGACGGTACAATCGTAAAAAGAGATTGGCAACTACTCGAAAAA
>JBLIDB010000141.1:0-13074 GCA_047634015.1 Saprospiraceae bacterium | reverse complement strand
GAATCTATACTTCTCTTTAACTGCCTCATTATAAGCGTCTAAGATCAATTCTGTACCTCCAAATGCGCATGCCATTATTAATACACTAGACTTTGGTAAATGAAAATTTGTAATCATTGCATTGGCGATATTAAAGTCATATTGAGGGAAGATGAACTTATTCGTCCAGCCCTCTGCAGATTTTAGAAGTTGATTTGCAGAAACCGCCGATTCGATAGATCTCATGGCAGTCGTTCCCACAGCTACAATTTTATTTCCAGCAAGTTTGCGTTCATTGACAATTCTTGCAGCTTCATCATTTATCTGAAAGTACTCTGCATCCATCTTATGCTTGCTAAGATCTTCAACCTCGATACTTCTGAAGGTACCCAATCCTATATGCAGTGTTAATTCCGCAAAGCTAATTCCTTTGATCTCCAAACGCTTCATGAGCTCACGACTAAAGTGAAGGCCCGCGGTCGGAGCCGCTACAGCACCTACTTTCTTAGCGTAGATAGTCTGATATCTTTCTGTATCAATAGCCTCGGTATCTCTCTTGAAGTACTTCGGAAGCGGGGTATGACCGATTTCATCCAGTATCGCTCCGAATTCCTCATCTGTTCCTTCGAAGTAAAAACGAATGGTACGGCCTCTACTAGTAGTATTATCTACTACTTCAGCGACGAGTCGCTCTTCACCAGCTTCATTTTTGAAGAATAGCTTATTCCCCACACGAATCTTTCTCGCCGGATCTACAAGCACATCCCAAAGACGGCTTTCTTTATTCAACTCGCGGAGTAAGAATACCTCAATATTGGCCTCCGTCTTTTCCTTGATACCATACATCCTTGCGGGAAATACCTTGGTGTTGTTAAATATAAACGCATCACCATCATCAAAGTAGTCGATCACATCCTTAAATAGTTTGTGCTCTATCTTACCTGTATCGCGATGTATCACCATCAATCGAGACTCATCTCTTTCTTTAGTAGGATATTCAGCAACGAGTCCATCAGGAAGTTCATAATTGAATTGGGATAGCTTAGCTTTCATATAATTTCTTTTGAAAATTTGCGCAAAAATAGAAAATTGGTGTTATCGCAACTATTCTAAGCCCATTTATCGCGTATATGCATGAGATTAGCTCAATATCACCTTGATTTTGACATTACTAAGGCCGTTTTCAAGTACTATGATTGTTATTTTCATGTACTTTCTTCAGTGACTTTCAAATGTCATTAAACAGTGAGATTCATTGGCGACAATTAGCTTAATACCTGATTGTAGGTCTCTAAGGAAAGAATTCTAAAATTCTTTCCTTTAAATTAGTAATTATATCGCCACCGAAATCACGAATTATATAATGCATTGGTGGAGAGAAAGGTTTCATTTATCTATAAAGGATGTTTTTTTTGACTTTATTTGTCATCTTCATACTCTATTTGACAATATGATCTTACTAAAAATACTAAGGGAGAGTTTTAGAATGGCTGCAGGACAGCTATGGGGTAATAAACTCAGAAGTTTCCTATCTCTACTCGGAATATCGATCGGTATATTTTGCATTATCGCCGTAATGAGTGCCGTGGATTCTCTAGAGAAGACGATTCTGGATGGATTCTCAGAGTTTGGTTCTGATGTAGTCTACATAGATAAGCAACCGTGGACAGAAGATCCTGGAGATAACTATTGGAAATATCTTAAACGCCCAGAGCCAAGTCTTGCTGACTATGAATCTATCAAAAAACGTTCGAAGCTTACGGATATCGTTTCTTATTGCTATTTCACAGGTGCTGGTTCCGTTAAGCATAAAGAGAACAGTGTAGATGGAGCGTTTGTTATGGGCTCGACTCCTGAGTACATTGATCTGCAAGGGATGGAACTTCAGGAAGGTAGATTCTTTACTTCTTATGAATTCCAGAATGCGACTAATGTTGTCATAATAGGGGATGTTATTAAGAAGGAGATATTCGGAGATAAAGAGGCCGTGGGCAAGGAAATTAAAATGTTGGGTCAGAAATGGCAAGTAATCGGAATCCTCAAAGAAGAAGGTGAGAATCCATTCAATTTCCTCAATTTCGATGAGGTAATATGGATGGGGCTGAATAGTGCTCGAAAGTTTTTTATCATAGGAAGACCAAGAGGTAACACCCCAGGAGGGCAGCTGCTTGCCGCAAAAGTAAAAGAGGGGCACACGCTTGCAGAATTAAAAGATGAATTGACAGGTATTATCAGAGGTAATAGAAGAATTCGTCCTTTCGAAAGTGAGAATTTCGCCCTCAATGAAGTATCAATGCTCGCAGATGTGATAGGGGAAGTATTTGGTGCGATCAATATTGCAGGGTTTATTATAGGAATATTTGCTCTGATAGTAGGAATGATCAGTGTCGCTAATATCATGTTTGTTTCTGTCAAAGAGCGAACTGGAATGATAGGTGTCAAAAAAGCTTTGGGAGCAAAGCGAGCATTTATACTATTAGAGTTTCTTATTGAAGCAATCTTCCTATGTCTCGTAGGAGGAGCAATGGGTCTGTTCTTTGTATTTGCTTTATTGAAAATTGTCTCTGCGCTTATTCCATTTGAAATGGCGATGTCTATGAACAATGTGATTATAGGTGTTAGTGTATCTGTTGTTGTTGGCGTATTAGCAGGAGTAATTCCGGCTGCTCAGGCCAGTAAGCTGGATCCTGTAGATGCCATGAGAGGGTAGGTAGCCAATAATCCTATTTTAGTAAGCCGCCCAATTTTAGCAAATCAATTTCAAGTATTGCTTAGTGGATATTAGGATTGAAGTGGGAAATTAATGGAGAGAATTCTATGTCAATATATCCTTAATCACATGACCATGGACATCAGTAAGTCGAATATCTCTACCACTAAACCTATAGGTTAATCGTTCATGATCCATACCCAAAAGATGTAGCATAGTTGCATGCAAGTCATGAATAGAAGTTTTATTCTCAATTACCTTATACCCATATTCATCGGTTGTCCCATACACCGTTCCTGCAGCGATCCCGGCTCCTGCCAACCATATACTAAAGGCAGATGGGTTGTGGTCCCTGCCATCCTTTCCTTGGGCAAAGGGAGTACGACCAAATTCACCAGCAAAGACTACGAGCGTATCTTCTAACATGCCTCGTGCTTTCAAGTCTTTTAACAAACCGGCAATAGGTTGATCTACAGCGTGGGCATTGTCTTCATGTCCTTTTTTGAGATTGCTATGTTGGTCCCAACGATCATGTTCCGTATTAGGACAAGTTAGTTCTATAAATCTTACCCCTCTTTCGACAAGCCTTCTTGCCAACAAACATTGTGCGCCATAATGCCGACAATGCGGATCATCTGACCCTAATCCATATAGCTTTTTAGTTACGGTCGTTTCATCTTTGAAATTAGAAAGTTCAGGAACAGAAGATTGCATTTTATATGCTAACTCGTAATTATTGATCGCAGCTTCTATTTGATCCGCTTGCCCGATTTTATTCAGGAGGTTGTTATCCAGGCGATTCAGGTATTTCATCTTTGCCGCCTGCACCTCATGAGATTCGGTTGGTATTACATTCGCAAGGGGAATATCCTTGGGTTGTAATATTGATGCTTGGTAAGAAGCGGGAAGAAATCCATTTTTGAAATTATCCAATCCTCCAGGAGGTGTCAATCCGCCATCCAAGACCACATAGCCCGGGAGGTTTTCATTTTCGCTACCGAGACCGTAGGTTATCCAAGCTCCCATACTTGGTCTTCCTTGAATACCACTTCCAGTATGAAGAAAATAGTTCGCATTTGTATGTTCTGGGAACTCAGAAGTCATAGAGCGAATCATAGCAATATCATCTACACATGTTGCTATATGAGGGAACAGATCACTTACCCACATTCCAGAATCTCCGTATTGCTTGAAGTCCCATGGGCTCTTTAGAATCTTACCGATATTATTGAATTGAGTGGCTTCAACTTCAAATTTGTCGTATGGATTTTGTCCATTTTCTTTCGCCAATCTTGGTTTGGGGTCGAAGGAGTCTACTTGTGAGATCCCTCCATCCATATAAAGAAAAATGACACTCTTTGCCTTTGGAACGAAATGAGGTAATTTGGTATCAATACGAGATGTTGAATTTGATATAATTTGTTTGCCAAAAGGGAGACTACCTAGTAATCCCATCAATGCTACAGAACCAAATCCATTCCCACAGGTAGCTAAGAGCTCTCTGCGAGACATTGATTTTTGCGGTCTGTGGTGATTCTGCATAGTTTAGGAGTTGTAAATAAATAAGGTGCCATTTTCTGGTGAGACTATTTTTTTCTCGGGCAAGGCAAAAGAGGCAGTCATAGCCTTAGCGAAGGCGAGCACTTTTAACGAAGTCGGAGGAAGAAAGAAACCTCCCAAAGTAGTATGTCGTTTTTTTACCATTCCTAATGATTACATAAGATGTATAAACTCCTTCAAGTTATAAATTGAATGACAGAAATGAGTCCATAATTCAAGATCATTTTGCGTTTCTTGATCAGATAGTTCACTTCCAGATAAGTCAGCTAATAACTGTTGTGCTTCTTTTATTTCTAATTCTGAAGGAATTCTTCCGAAGGCAATCAGATATACTTTTTCTATTCTATCGTTTATATTGCTAGTCTCATCGGCTACTAAGTTCTCGGCCCATTTACCCGCTTGTTGGTGGACAAAAGGATCATTCATCAATGCCAGTGATTGGGCAGGGACGTTGGTTGTATTTCGTTTTCCAAAAGTAGAGAAGGGGATAGGCATATCAAAAGTGAGCATCATAGGAGGTAAAAAATTACGCCTTATCGAAGTGTAGATGCTCCTTCTGCCATCACCATCTAGTGGACCTGAAATGTCGGGTCTCCCTCGTCCCGTCATGAAATCCGTAAGATGTATTGGAACTGGCTCGCCATACATCGTCGTATCTAATTGTTGTGAGGATGCCAGAATTGCATCGCGAATCGATTCTGCTTCAAGCCTTCGGATGGGGAAGTGGTGTAGAAATAGATTCTCAGGATCCTTGCTTGCACTCTCTTTAATTGGAATAGTAGATTTTCTAAATGTAGCGGTCATAAGAATCTCTTTGATGAGATGCTTGATAGACCATCCTTCTTCCATAAATCTAACTGCGAGGTAATCTAAAAGATCGGGGTGTGTCGGTAGCTTTCCTTGCAAACCAAAATTGTCCATTGTTTCCACAATGCCACGACCAAAAATGTGATGCCAGATTCGATTAACAATCACTCTCGAAGTGAGTGGATTGTCAGGATGTAAGACGGCTTCTGCCCAGGCCATTCTCCCGCTTCCTTCCTGAGGGAAAAGAGGTGTATTAACTTGTGGAGCGGAAAGGAATCCATGAGCTACTTTCTCAATGTCCAATTGTTTATAGCTTCCTCTAATAAAAACAGGACTCATTACGGCATCACCTTCAGACATCGTATGAATCTTGGGTGTTTGTTGGTGTAAGTCTGTATTTGTTTCTATTTTTTTAGCGAGTAACTTTATAAGTTTAGATGTCGGAAGGTCTATTATGTTATTTGTTAGAGCCGTGTTTACAATATCTATATCTCTTTGACTGGCTTTGTCTTGGTTCCATGCTGTAATTGCCTTATGTTGTTCGGGAATTGAAATAGCCATCGATTTCTTTTCGATGCTTTTTTGAATCTCCTCAAGAGTATTCTTATCGTTAATGGCGAATACATATTGGACTTCAAAATAGGAAGATGAGTCCAACTGATATTGATGTCGATCATAGCTGCCTGGCAATATTTCAATATACGCCTTATGACCTTTAAGCCTAGAAACGTCTAAAGTATACAATGAAAATTCTGCGTTGTCTATTTTTTGTAAAAGACTGCCATAGAGTGGATTTTGAATTAATTGGAAATTATCTACAACAATTCTGGCTGTACTATTTCTCCCTCTTGCATATATTCCAATTGTATCGTGTTCTAATATAAAATTAGGAGATCTTATTGTTCCTAAGATTCCTTTAGAAATATTTCTGCTCGAAGCGGAAGGAGGAATGATTTCTATTTTCCTTTTGTCGGAATCAAAGGCAAGGCGGTTATTAGAAGGAAGATTTCCAAATGCAATGCCATCTGCTTTCCACCCGTTCCATTGACCTTGAGTAAAGTCTCCAATAAGTTCAAATTGGCTATTCCTTATTTTAGCCTTTTGTGATTTTATAAAACCCTTAAGGTTGTTTGATTCTACAATGGAGAGTGCAGTCGTATTTCTTAACAGCTGATTGGCTGTTAAATCTTTAGCTTTTAGCTTCAATTCAAGAATCTCTTCTGACGCTTTTAAAGCTTGGTTCGTATTCGTAAGAGATGTCGGTCCTATCCTTGTACTTTCAAACATGCCATACATGGCATAATAGTCGGATGTAGGAATAGGATCAAATTTATGGTCGTGACATCTTGCGCAGCTCACTGTAAGTGCTTGAAATGTTTTGGAAGTAACATCAATCATATTATCGATCCGAGTAGACTCTTCTTCTTTTATGCTTACGGGACTGTGTTTTCCTTCTCCAAGGTTGGCATATGCCGTTGCAATTATAGATTCATTATAGCCTTCTTGAGGGTGTAGTCGAGGGCTTTCTAACATATCTCCAGCAAGATGCTCTTTGACAAACTGATCGTATGGCAGATCATTATTAAAGGCTCTGATGAGGTAGTCCCTATAATAAAATGCTCCATTGATGGTAAAGTCAAATTCATGGCCTCTATGTTCCGCATAACGCACCAGATCCATCCAGTGACGTGCCCATTGTTCTCCATAATGAGGCGAGCCGAGATAATAATCAACCATCTCTTTATATTTCTGTTCAGAAGATTCTGAGAACCGCCGTAGTTCATCAATAGTAGGTGGAAGTCCAGTGGTGAGATAGGCTACTCTACGAATTAATTGATGGGGCTCAGCAATACCTGATGTTTTTAGTTGCTGGAACTCCAGTTGACGATCTACATAGAAGTCTATATTTTCGTGAATTCTCTTAAGTTCGATAGATGGATTTGGTATAATCTCAGGTTTGATATATGCCCAATGCTCCTTCCATTCCGCTCCTTGATTGATCCATTTTTCTATTAATGCAATTTCCTTCTTTGTTAGATTCTTTTTTGCTTCAGGAGGGGGCATTTGGAAATCAGGATCATTAGAAGTAATTCTTTTTATCAGAAGACTTTTAGCAGCCTTGTGCGGTGTAATTACTTTTCCACCATCTGATGCCGCAGTTGCTCCTTCGTAAGTATCCAGCCGTAATTCTGCCTCTCTACTACTTGGGTCTGGTCCATGGCATAAGAAACAGTTTTGAGATAGTATGGGCCTTATGTGATAGTTGAAATCTACGGTGTCAGGCAGGCTGAAACTTTCATCTTGATTCTGTGAGCATGAGAAGAGTATAGAGGAGACAAAGACCGCTAAGATCAATTGCTGAAAGTTCGATGGTAGCCAAGCGGATTTCATTATCTAAATTATACTGAACTCAAGATATGAATTGTTTTGATTTTGAGTAGCCAAATAAAAAGAGTGATTAATGAATCAAGTTCAACCAGTGCTCAACATTTCAAACTATAACGTTATCCAACGTATACTCTCTGCGAGTTGCCTCTATTTATTCCCCACATAGAGTGGCGCAATATTCAACTCAAATTTCTTTACATTTAAATAGATCTTGAGTAAAGTAAGGTTACAATTTAGTACATAGAGTCACTTTTTATGCTGTGTATTACTATCCCAGGAGTCCGTCGAATATCCTTTAAGGGACAATGAGGTTACCAAGATCCTATCGATCACTTCAGAAGATGCATTTGTCGGTGACCTTGGAATTAATTTTGAGTCCAACTTAATCGCAGATGGATGGATCCCTGTGTATGATTATACACTTTTAAGTGCCTCTCTTCCTAATGGCTTTCTTTGGATTGAACGACGGGAAAGATCACTGGTATATTGGAGGAAGAAGGTGTTTTCTCTGTAACCTTCCAAGTAAAAGATTATGACACAAGAAGCTTGGGAACATCCTTGAATACGATAATTTCTATTGGTGATATCAAAACATATATTAACGGAGCTGCTGTGAACGGCGCTTTAGGAGATAGCATATATCCTTACAGCAATATACTGCAAAGTGCAGGTCTGGTGGATAAAGGCCGAAGGGTAATATTTAAATCAGCTTCTGCAATAGAACTTAGCATTGACTTTACCATCAAAACTGGCGGAATTTTAGAGGCTTATATTGAGAAATGTAATTGATATGCAAGAGGATATGTTCAAAGGGCATTTTACAGAATGATGAATAGAAGAAAATTAAAACGGCCTCTGACTAATCAAAGACCGTTACAATATAACATGTTATAACTTTGGAAAACTTCTATCTTCTCGTTACTCCACCATCTATCGCTATACAGATTCCCGAAACGAATCGAGCCTCATCTGAAGCAAGATAGAGATAGCCATAAGCCTGATCTATAGGATCTGCAATCATCCGCATTGGTATATGCTGAATAGCAGCATCTTGCAGATGCTGAGGAATTGCCGCAGTCATAGGAGTCTTCGTATAACCTGGAGCGATACAATTCGTAGTAATGCCGTAAGGTCCTAATTCTAATGTGAGTGTCTTTGCCATTCCTATGAGTGCCGCTTTCGAGGCAGCATAGTTCACTTGACCATAATTGCCAAATATCCCTGTTGTTGAAGAAGCAGAGACGATACGTCCGTACTTCTGTTCTTTCATATGATGCGCTACTGCTTTTATGCAATAGTATACTCCGTTGAGATTGACATTGATAACGGCATCCCACTCGTCATCTGACATTTTCAAAAGGCTGCGGTCTTTGGTGATTCCTGCGTTATTAATTAAGATATCGATTCGTCCTTCTTCGGCTATGATATGTTCTACTGCAGCTGCAATCGCTCCTTTATCAGTTACAGATAATTTCTGGAAGACGGCTTTACCTCCACTGGCATTAATACCTGCGGCGGTTTCTTCTCCGACATCCAGAAGATCCCAGATATATACAGTAGCTCCTTCTTTTGCAAATAATTCTGCAACGGCTTGGCCTATACCTCTGGATCCTCCTGTTACAATTGCTATTTTATTTTCTAATCTCATTTGTACTTTTTTATAATCCTCTCTTTCAATTTTACTCTAATAAATTCTCTATCCCTATCTCTTATGAAATTCTCTAAACAGTGCTCGTGAAATAATGAGCTTCATGATCTCACTGGTACCACCATAGATACGTGTAACGCGTGCTGCAGCGTAATTTCGAGCCACGCTATACTCCCAAATAAATCCATAACCTCCATGTAATTGCAAGCATTCATCAACCACCGCACTATACATTTCTGTAGCTTTAAGTTTGGCAATGGCTCCTTGAGTCGGTGTTAACTTATGCGCAGCTTGCAATTCGATACAATGATCGATGTATGAATGATACACTTGCAATTCAGCGGCGCAATCCGCTAATTTGAATTGCGTGTTTTGAAATTCATAAATAGCCTTATTAAAAGCGCGCCGCTCTGTTACATATTGTAAAGTTTGATCTAAGGCTCCAGATGCACTTGCGACTGCTTCGATGGCAATACCCAGTCGTTCTCGGGGCAATTCAGTCATCATATATTTGAATCCCATTCCTTCTTCTCCCAGTATTCTGTTCTTAGGGACCTTTACATCTTCAAAGAATAGCTCGCAAGTATCTTGAGCCTTGGCACCTAATTTGTCAAAAGGTTGACCGGTTGTGAATCCTTCTAATTCTTTATCTATAAACATCAGACTTATGCCTTCTTGGGGCGTGCCAGCATTAGTCCTCACCGCACAAAGCACAAAATCACAGACATAGCCATTCGTAATGAAAGTCTTAGAGCCATTGACTAAATAGTGATCCCCCATATCTGTGGCGGTAGTCTTTAGAGCCTTCAAATCTGAACCCGCACTCGGCTCGGACATTCCTATAGATCCAATAGCCTCTCCTGTAGCCATCTTAGGTAGATATGCTTTCTTCTGTTCTTCTGTTCCATAATTTAGAACATAGGGAGCTACAATATCAGAATGCACCGCTACGCCAAAGTCTACGCCAGCATGTCTTAAGCGTTCCAGAATTAGCGCACTAAATGTAAAATCAAAGTCACCCCCGCCATACTCTGCAGGCATATCCATACATAAGAAGCCTTGTTCTCCCATTTGCTTCCAGAAGCTTTTTGGTATCATCTTCTCTTTCTCCCAGCGTTCGTAATTAGGTAGCGCCTCTTTGATGAGAAACTGATCAATCGCATCTTTGACGAGTTTATGTTCCTCAGAAGCATATGGACGGCGTTCGATTTCTATATTCTTATACATGTAATAGTTTGACTTTAAATAAAAGAATACCTCATGTTGTTGCGGAAAGTTACGGAGTACTCATGAGTCGCACAAATGTATAATTAGCATCTTTTGCATATTCATTGTTACTTTTAGACAATGGGATATAAAATAGGGATAGTTGGCACCATTCTTACTTAAGAAATATAGGTATTGCAGGAATAGACGGTCGGAAAAGCTTATGCTGGGTATGATTCTACTGATATGAGATTGTCAAGTATGATCACTTTAATTGACCTTCGCGGACGCCCTGCAGGCGGATTATGCTACTGGGATTAGTTCCCAGAGGATTGTTTCGAAACTTGGGAATAAGAATTTCCCCTTAACTCGAACAATTAATTAAAATAGATTAGGAAATTGTTGGTGTTTCTTTGGAAGGGATAACTTTGTCTGGATAGGTCTTTTTTACATCTTTAATAAAAACCCTCACGACATGATGGTAGATTACCTTCATCTTGGTGCTGAAACCTTTTCTGATCTTCAAGTGAAATAGAATTGACTCCATAGCCGAGGAGCGCTGGGCTGAACCGTTGCCTAATCGCTGGTTTAGCAAGATTGTTTTTACAATTTGTTTATCTATACTTCGGGGCTTTGAAATATGCTTCTGAACATATTGAGGAATCGGAGATCTTAAGAGTTCATGACTATAATAGATTGCAAATGTAATTAGGTTGCTGAATTTAGATTTACTAGCTATCGCATATATAAGTTTCCAGTCCATTGCCGATCCATAGAGCGAAAGAAAAGCATGTATGTCGTAGACGTCTTTTAATTTTTGCCAATTTTCGCGATTACTATGAGCGAGAACGGTTGATACGAAGAGCCCTTCGGTAGAGAACATGTTAAACTCCTTTGCGAAAAACTTACCTTTTGATATTAATGGTGATAATTCCGATAATTTAATATTCATTTGAAATCTACGGATGCCTACTTGCCAGTGAGGCTCCAAATGAAATTTTCGAATACCGTCTTGACTATAAAGGTCCATATTGTATTCACAACTGATGTATTTAAAAAACGGCTTGTACCACCAGCTAATATTTTTTTCAAAAATATAACCTCGCTTTACCATTAAGGAACACACCGTTTCCAGATCCGTCAGATGAATCAAAATATCCATGTCAGAATAGGTCCTTGTTGATACATCTCCAAATAGAAGAACTGATTGTACTGCTCCCTTGTATGGTATAGCAGTAATACCCTGGTCCTGGATACAGGATAAAACCTCGATGAGCTCCCCACTTTTGGCCAAGCATTCTATTACATACTTTTTATATTTTAACTTTAGCCTTTGGATTATTTGTTCTTCGAAGTCATTTCGAGAAGATTTCTTATTTAGAATACTATATACATTCCATGTTAAGCCGTGTATCCGAAGCAGCCTGATAAGTTTCTGAATATCTAATGTTTCAACATCTTTGGCATCCGCCTCTACATTAGACAGCAGCTTGATGATCCACTTATATTCTTTATTTCTCATTTAAGTTCCAATAATAAGGAAATGATGCTTGACGCCTACAGGAGTCTCATTGCCCCCAATCTATAATTTATTTTTTAATTGAATCTTAGAATTATTTTGAAAACTCTATCATTTTAATTATAATTTATCGATCATTTCCTCCACATATTCCCCAAAGTTATCGATAGATGTACCTAATGGTCTTTGAAGTGAATAGACTGGTATGTCATTCAAAATATTAGTTAGAAACGTCCATAATTTCTGATCGAGTCCCATACCACTTACCATATTCACTCGAAAGATTTGGCTTTTTATTTTTTTTATTTTGTTTAGTCCCTGCAGTTCTTGATTTCCTATTCTTTCACCTTTTTTCAAATTTTGAATAATAAAAATAGCTTTGACATGTTTCTCTTCAGATATTAATTCTTGAGATTTGATATAAAATTGAAATTTATCTTTTTTTAGTTCTACTTCTTTAGGGTTATGGAGAAATGTAGAAGTATCCAGCGCATCGATGGAATTTTGCCAAAGTCGCATGATATTAAGGCCGGGCAATGCAGTCCATTTGCCATTGCCTGAGGGTATTAATAGGCATTTGTCATCCGTAAATAGTGGATACCCTTTTGTCTTAAGGTGTGCAGCTATAGTTGATTTTCCTATTCCAGAAGGACCACAGAATAATATGAGACCATTTCCTTTAGACACGCCAGAAGAGTGTAGAAGAAACAATCCTTGAAAATGTATGATTGCCGATAGCCCTGACGCAAAGAAATAAGACAGTAGCGTTTGACGATACTCAGGATCTTTGAAATCTATGACTACCTTGATATGAGACTTACATTTTTCTATAAGAAATTTACTGTTGTCTTCAGGTAGTTCAAAAAAACAATTCTCTTTATTGTATTTACAATTACCAAAGTTATGCCACCCAATCTCGCTTTCAGGAACGTTAGACAATGTTCCCGTTTCTATAAAAACATCTAATTTATCGGGTTTCGAAATACTTCGTAAAACATCAAATTTGATACTGGATGCTATGGTAAAATGGAATAGAGAATAATAATTCAATGCCTCGGTTCTGAGTTAAATATCTTCTTTTAAATATACCAACTGTTTCTTCAACATATCCTCAAGAACGGGCTGGATATCATCTTTACAAGTACCCGCATCTACATCATAGATTGATATTAGCTTTTCAACCAATTGATATAATGACATTTCTTCTTCTAATAGCTCCCAAATATGTGTTGTGGTCTTACCCATGCCGAGATATTC
>JBLIDB010000140.1:0-13219 GCA_047634015.1 Saprospiraceae bacterium | reverse complement strand
GCCTAGGATTCTTTAATACCGATAATTAATTAATGTAGAAAATATCTCCTCAATGAATACTTAACCAGGTATGGAAGAGGATTCCTTTGCCGCTGACGAAATACACTATTTCTATATTAAGATAGGCGTACTCACGCTGAATTGTTGACGGATGTTGATATTCTTATGTAATTCGATAGCATAATTAAAGTTAATAAGAATTAGAAAGTGATAGTTTTCGAGACTTTTAATACTGATTTCTTAACGAATTACGTCTCTTTGATATCATTTGTTGGGTTTTCACCCATGTTATTTATTTCTAACGCTCCGTAGAGATAAATCTGATCTTTAACTTATCCGTAAAAGCCAATACTGTTGTAGACTTTAATAAAGTTTAAAGGGATACAATTTAGAGAAGTGGACCTGTACTACACTTCTGTATCTTTGTGCATGAAGATGCTACATATCTACAATGAATGACTTAACACGAATTATTGAGGGAGGCTATGACTCCTTTTTTCTTATAGCCGGACCTTGCGCTGTTGAGTCATTAGAAGTGTGTCGATCTGTGGCAAGCCATCTTATAGGAATTTGTGAAGCACTGGATATTCCGTTCGTCTTCAAAGCTTCTTTCCGCAAAGCGAATCGAACTGCGGGAAGTTCATTTCGAGGGATAGGAGATGATGAGGCGTTAGATATATTACGATCTATTAGAGAGGAGTTTCAGATTCCTATCACTACTGATGTGCATGAGATCGGTGATGTGGAGTCCGTAAGGGATATAGTTGATATCATTCAGATTCCTGCATTCCTATGCCGACAAACGGCATTATTAGAAGCTGCCGCAGCCACGGGAAGGCCTGTAAATATTAAAAAAGGTCAATTTATGTCTGTAGGGGCTATGAGTCTTGCAGTTGAGAAGGTCTCTTCTATTGATTCTCAGAAAGTGTTTCTAACCGAAAGAGGTAATTCTTTCGGTTATAATGATCTGATAGTAGATGCTCGGAATATCGCTCAAATGGCACTGATCACAACAACTATAATGGATTGTACTCATTCCTCTCAAAGACCAAATCAATCTTCTGGTATAACTGGAGGGAATCCAGCTGAGATAGAATTATTCGCGAAGCTTGGATTAGTGTCTGGTGCTAAGGGATTATTTATCGAAATGCATCCTGATACATCCCGAGCCTTGTCGGATGGAGCTTCAATGCTGCCATTGGTCGAAGCCAATTCCATGTTATCAAGACTTACCGACTTATCTCTCAACTATAATCAAATTTATGCCTCAACAACTTGATCTTAGAGTCCATCCTAATAATTTAGAAAATAAAGAATGGCTAAAGAAGGAGGCAGCCAAAAAGCTGCGAATCAGTGAGGATGCTATCGTCGAGTATACTATACTTCGACGTTCTATTGATGCTCGAGGGAGGACACCTATGTATCAACTTAAGGTTGAGGTTATAATGGAGGGCGAACCGATTGTCGATGAAGCACTACATTTTAATTTCAAGAAAATAACGAGTGATGACTCACGTGTTCTGATTATAGGTGCAGGACCTGCAGGATACTTTGCAGCTTTAAGATGTTTAGAACTAAATCTTAAACCGATAGTTGTAGAAAGAGGCTATGATGTTAGATTAAGAAGAAAAGACCTGAGGAATATCCAGCAATTCAATGAAGTAAATCCAGATTCTAATTATTGTTTCGGAGAGGGAGGAGCTGGAACCTATTCCGATGGGAAGCTTTATACAAGATCTAATAAGAGAGGTAATGTCCGAAAGGTGCTCCAGATATTAGTCGAGCATGGAGCTAAGACCGATATCTTGGTCGATGCCCATCCTCATATAGGAAGTAATAAACTGCCTCAAGTAGTACAATCAATAAGGGAAACGATAGAGTCAAATGGGGGAGAAGTCCGTTTCGATCATAGGGTTGTTGATTTTCTTGTAAAGGATAAGAAAATTTATGGTGTACGCTGTCAGAACGGTAAAGAGATATATGGTGATGCAACTTTATTGGCAACAGGCCACTCCGCTCGAGATATTTATCATTTGTGCCACACGCACGGAGTCAAGTTGGAATTCAAGCCTTTTGCCATAGGAGTTCGCATGGAGCATCCTCAAGCTTTAATTGATAAGATACAATATAATCAGAGTAGAGATGGGATTAATCTTCCGGCGGCCAGTTATGGTCTTAGTTGCCAGGCAGACGGGCATGGGGTTTATTCATTCTGTATGTGTCCCGGAGGATTGATCGTTCCTGCCTCCACCAGTCCAGGTGAACTTGTTGTCAACGGTATGTCGCTATCTCGCCGAGACAGTCCATACGCCAATGCCGCAACAGTTGTAACGCTTGATAAGAATCCAAACGCTGAGGATCCATTTGGGGGTTTGCAATACCAGGAGGAATTAGAGCAAGCATTTTTTAATTATAGTGATAAAGGGATGACGGCTCCTGCTCAGCGGTTAACAGATTTCGTAGAAGGGAAGATGAGTGTAAATTTGAATGACACGTCCTATATACCAGGAATTTATTCCGCCCCAATTCATGATATGTTACCTGATTGGATAGTTTCAAGTTTAAGGAAGGGGATTAGACAATTTGAGAAGCGTATGCGAGGATACTATACTGAAGAAGCGCAACTCATTGGGTTAGAGAGTAGAACAAGCGCGCCAATTCGAATTCCACGTGATAAAGAGAATTTTATGAGTGATGATATCGATGGCTTGTTTCCATGTGGCGAAGGAGCGGGTTATGCGGGAGGCATACTTTCAGCAGCCTTGGATGGCGACAAAATTGCTGATAAGATAAAAGAATATTTCCAATAATGCAAATGAATAATATTTTGAAGAAATATTATTTTGAAGAATAAAATATTTAATTAAGAAATAATAAAAATATATAGCGCTGTAATTTGCGTTTTTAAAAGAATGTTATATATTTGAAGTAGGCTACATGGTTAGTCGACTCTTGTTCTTTGAAGTACTATTGTAATTGTCATAGAGATTTACTGTGATCAACCACCTCCTTTCTAATTCATCACCTAATCTCTCAATATGACAGTAAACTTCCTTGAGTTGATTGGTCCATTTTATTTTAATCATATATTTAAAAAGTGTGAAATTTATGGAACCACCTTACTCGGTAGAGGCAAAGTGGAACATTTCACTTTGCCGCATACCAATCGACGGAAGATTGAAATATTAGCCTCGTTCAGATTTTTAAATCCAAATGTCAAGCCCCTTAAAAAACGGCAAACATTACAATTATTTAGAAAAATAAAAATATCGAGGCAGAGGGCCAGACTTCTGCATTGCAGAAAGACATGTAAGCTGAGTTCTGTTAGTGTTTCGGTCTTATTAAAAAAATTAAAAGGCCATGTGCAACTAAAAATTGTTCATGGTCTTTTTTTATGCTCGAATAATAGTAACACTTATAGTTATATTCCTTTTTGTAGAATACAAGCGGAACTAAGTATTCAGAAATTTTTAGAATGGATAATTAATCGCAAAATTTACATTTCCCAAGTATCCGTTATGATTGCCATCGGTCAATACAAATCTCCCCTCTCTATTCGGATCTGGATATGGAAGTCTTAATTTATACCCGAAGTCAAATCGGAATAGAAAATAGTCTAGATCAATCCTAAATCCCCATCCCGTACTCATCGCCATCTCATTAAGAAAGTTAGAGCTAATCTTAGCACCTGGTCGATTAGAGTCCTCTCTCAGTGTCCAGACATTTCCCATGTCAAGAAAAAAAGCTCCTTCAAAAATGTAGAAAAGGTCAAATCTGTATTCGGCATTTAATTCAAATTTCAAATTTCCTGCCTGAAAGAAGGGTTCACCAGGTTCGCGATCATGGTTGTAGGAACCAGGACCTAATTCTCTAATCTGCCATCCTCGTAAACTATTTGGTCCTCCTACGTAATACTGCTTGACGTAAGGTACGACAGGCTTTAGCCCATCATTGGTCAATCCTCCGTATGGGAATACGATACCTGCATTTACCCTTGCTGCAAATGAAGATCTTTTTAATACGGGGAGATTAAACCTAAGCTCATTGTTTATTTTTAGGAATTCGGATAAATCAAGTGACCCTATTGACCATCTTTCGTTGTAATTGGAAACAGCGTTAACTGCCTTGTTGATGACAAAATTCTCAAATCCCGATAATTCGAAACTGCCTAAATATGTAAAGTAACTTCCGTTACTTTTTTCCCGTGATCTACGACTGATATTCAATTCTCTAAATAGGAAGCCAGTCATAAGATAGGGCTTGAAACTCTGAGCCAGCAATTGATTGTTTTCTAAAATCTTCAGAAAATCTTCCTTTAGTTTAGTATCAAGTATATTGATTCCAAGTTGTGTAAGAGAGTAGCGAGCATAGATATTGGGTTGGAAAGTATATGTCCAGCTTACATTAACCGTATTTAAATCATAAAATTGAAGGATGCTTGTAAATCCAGCATTTAAGTCTAATCGGGTATTACCATTTAAGTCCAGGTTCTTATAAGATGCATCCGTCAGGAGCCCCACTTTATTAAAGAAGGAGCCGGTATTGAATATATCTACTATTCCAGGGATTTGAAATGAATTATTAAGCTGGAGGCCGAGCGTATTTGGCCTAAATGAAGGCACTTCATACTCCACAGTTGCTTCCATACCAAAGGTATGTTGAATCGCTCGATTTTTAAAATTCCTATTCTCATAGCCAATATTACCTGCTATACCGACAAGATCTTCATTTGTAATTTGACTGGAATTCAATAATGAAAAGAATAGATCTCCTCCCATATTAAAGGCCCACTTGTTCTCATGTGGTGTTAGGAATATATTGTAATTATAGACACTATCAGTAGGATTTGTTTTATAATTATTAATGGTAATGAATTTGTATGGACTTAGACTGGTAAGATTTTTAGTAGCCTGATCTTCCCTTTCTCTTGAGTATACATTTCCAGATTTAAGGGGTAATATTTTATTAATTATAAAAGGATCAATTACAAAATTTTGGGATTTTGAGAAGTAGGATTGATCGTCTAAGGTGTCTTCTCTATAGTAGTAGGGTTCATTAGTTGCAAGATGCTCTGTGTAAACATTTATTTCACCGATCTTAAAGGCAGTATGTTTTTTTTTGGATATTGGCGGGTAGATATATATTATGACATCAGTCTGAATATTACTTGAATCTCCTCTGAATTCGATATAGTTCCCATTGAAATCAGCGTATCCGTTGTCTTTAGCAATTTTGACAAGCCTCAATTTTTCTCTATCAAACATACTTCCATCTAATGGATCTCCAACTTCGAATAAGTGCGGCCCACGGGACTCCAATAAGGATACGAGTGTTGAATCTTTGGACTCGGTAATTATGCTTGAGATATAATGTCTGTCGCCTATATTTATATTGTAAACTGCTGTAACATTGGGATGCTTAGCGCTGGACTGGAAGCTTACATCCGCTTTATAGAATCCCTTTCTATTCCGTAGATATTTTTGGAATTCTTCCGCAGTTTCTTGAGTGAGTTTTTCGTCATATACGGTTCTCTTTTTACCATAAGTTCGAGGGTTAAGTATACTCTTTCTTTGGGGGGTCTGTTTTAAGAGGTTTGTTAATTCCTGGGTTATCTTTTTTGTATTCACACGATCATCCTCAGTGATGATTTTAAGGACGTTTTTTCTTAGGATGAGCTGGTCTTCAGTAAGTTTTTGCGTAGTACTGCAACTCACAAAGAGAGCAATCATCATTATAAGAAGTCCTACCTTTGACATTATTAAACTAAATCTCTTCTTATCCACGATGGTATCCAATTCGACTATTAAACTTATTCAATCTTTAAAACTTAAAAAGTACCGGCAAAAGTATAACTTATTTGTGGTGGAAGGGTGGAAGTCCATAACCACTGTTTTGAGTCAGAAGGAAATCATTGTAGAACGGATTTTTACATCAAACCCGATAGATCTTAAAGCTTACGCCCAGTTTCCTGAAATTATAGCTACCAAACCTTCTGAAATAAAGAAATTATCCCACTTACAATCCCCTACGGATGCGGTTGCCCTCGTAAAACTCCATGAGGCAAACAAGAAAGAAGTTGACTATGCAAAACCGATGATTTATCTTGATGATATTCAGGATCCAGGTAACTTAGGAACAATAATTAGGATTGCTGACTGGTATGGATTTGGGTCAATATTAAGATCTCAAGGTTCTGCCGATTTTTATAGCCCGAAGGCTATCCAGAGTTCCATGGGAAGTTTTGCCAATCTTCATCTATCTACTTTGGATAAAACAGATTTATTGGAACAAGAGGAAATCCAATTAGTTATTACATCTCTGCACGGCAGTAGTTCTCTTGATACGCTGATTATAGATCAGCCCATCTGCCTTGTGATTGGGAATGAGGGGAAGGGCGTTTCTCAAACCTTGATGGATAGCGCTACAATAAAATATACTATAGAGGGCTCTCCAAATCGCAAAGCTGAGTCGCTTAACGCAGCCGTCGCTACAGGAATAATGTGCGAGAAGATATATGGTCTTAAAGCAATAGGCTAATCGCTTCTTCTAAGTTTCTTCTTGGATTAATAGCCGCGATCTTGCCATCTCTGTCTATTAGAAATGTACGAGGAATACTAGATACACCGTAAATGGCTGCTGCCTGAGACTCCCATTTTTTCAAATCACTGACATGCGTATCCCACTTTAAGTTATCCTGTTTGATGGCGCTAACCCATCTTTGTTTCTGAGATCTCATCTGATTTGCAAGCTGATCTTCTGGAAACCTTTGTTTCGTTCTACTATCTAGTCCGTCAAGAGAAACGCTAAAAACGGTAAATCCTTTTGGATTATATTTATCATAGATACGAACTACATTGGGATTTTCTTTTCTACATGGCCCGCACCAACTCGCCCAAAAGTCCAATAGAACAATCTGTCCTTTGAGCTCACTGAGCTTTCTCGTCTTACCGTTCACGTCAGGCAATTCTATGTCTGGTGCGATTTCACCAATTTTGACTCGCACTTGAGATTGGGATTTTACGAACTCTCTTTGCATCATAGCTGAATATGTTGCGTAGTCTTTTGCAACGGAAGATCCGGCATAGGTAACATTTAGTTTCTGTCCTATCGCTTGATGTAAAGTTGCAAAAGTTGGACTTCCAAATCTTTGAACACCTATTAGAGCAGCGACCATAGGGTCTGCTTCACTTGTTAAATAAGTTTGGATATCGGTAATATTGATTTCTTCATTCAAGTAAGCCTTGACTTTAGCAGCATAGGTTTCTGAGAGACTTGAACCACTTATAGCGTAATTGAAGTTGCTTATATCCTTCAGCGTGCCATCCACATTTATCTTTTGTTCACTTCCGTCGAGCAGCAAGTATATTGACTTGGCACCTACTCTCACTCTATAGATCCCTTGATCTGGTGTCGCTTCAAGATTAAGGTTAAATTTTCCAGAGCCATTAGTTTCAGTTTTCGCAACAACGCTATTGGTATTGGTTATAGGATTTACTTTATCAAAGTAAACAGAAAGATTCGCTGCATCTGAAACAACTCCATCAATATTAAAGCCACTTTGTTCACAAGCAGTGAAGCCAAATCCGAGTATTACAAATGCAATAAAAAAACGATATATCATGACTGTTTTCTTTTATTAATATTTCTACCTACTCAAAGGCTTTTTAAGTAAAGGTATCTTAGATGTATATTTTAAAGCACAAAGATAGCAAGAGCAAAGGTGAGATGTCAAGAGATCCAAAGATTGACTATAAAAAAGAGTAGAAGGTATAACCACAAGGCATCCAAAAAATGCCAGTAGATTGATATTAATCTCAATTTTCTGCGTCTATCCTCATCTGATAAATATAGGATAGTACGTACAGGTTCATTTAATTGCTTTAAAGCATCGTATAGAAATATAGCCAGGAAAGGCATGCCACCTATAAGATGCATCAAATGGACACCTGAAAGGACATATAAATATCCCGACATGGTAGATGAAGTTATTGAGTGATTCAGATTAATCATTTGTTGCCAAGCGATAATCTGAAAGACCAAGAATAATAAGCTTAAAAGCAATGTGAGGCCAAGGAAGTTTTTATAGCTATACGTTTCATCATTTTTAAAAGTTTGATTCGCCCTATGGATACAAAAACTCGAACTCAATAAGAAAAGGGTATTCAGGTAGAATAAAGAAGGAATCTCAATGGGAGGTTGCCCGTTTTGAATACGGCTATAGATATATGCACCAGAAAAGCCTAAAAACAGGGCCGAGATACTACCCAGAACTAAAGTGATGAGAATGTATAGTGGATGGATGTAATAGTCAGAGTTTTTGCTCATTCATCTAAAATAGTACGCTTCTTAAAGAAAGACTGTCGTAGTAGAAACGAGAATTACTATTTTGTGTTTAATAAATTAGATTTTTGGCGAAAAAAAATAAAAATATTCCTTTACGGCACCCTTGGAGACATCTCGTCCGTGATGTATTGACATCTATAAAGGTGGCTACGTCCTCTGTAGATTATATTAGAGAGCATAGATTGTGGGAAGGGTTGAATCAATACAAATGGTTGTCTAAGGCGTTGGTTGTTATCGCTATTATTGTTGGTGTAAGTTTCTTTCGTTTCATAAACCAATGGTATGAAATATCAGATGTAAGTCAGCAAGGCATATTTGGCCTTGAGACAGGTCTTTTTGCTTCTATGGTATCGGCTGGAAAAGAGATTTTTTTTGCTAGGTCGTATAAGTATGTCATGCTTTTGCTTGTAGAGGTTTTAGTTTTTCATTTTGTAAGAAGAACCTTAATTTTCGTAACGGGCGAACATATCAAAACTGATTTTAAAACCTTTTTATCCACCCAGTATCGGATGGTTGGAGTTACTATAGTGTGTGCCGTATTTGAGGGTTTATTTAGTAAATTATTCAATATTCCTTTGAATTGGTTAGGGCTCGAAATATTAAGCCCAGTAATGTTCTTAGTGGTGCAAGCATATTTTATGGGTGTTGTAATTGTCGATAATTATAATGAAGTCTATCATATGTCCTTTAAGCAGAGTCTGGCTTATTGTTGGCAGTATGCTGGAGTTACGCTCTTTGTGGGTACTATCGTTTCTGTTCTTTTCTTCGTACCTCTTCTTGGGATAATAATTGGACCAATATTGGGCGCTGTTATTGCAGCTCGGACTATGCATTATCTATACGAAGAGGATTTAGATCGAGAGTGGGTTTTTAAAAGATATCCCAAAAAATTAAAAGAAGTAAAAGTTGAAAATAGCCCATCATAAATTAGTTGTTAGTCGTACTGCTCATTATAGCACCTTTGGTAAACTTTCGAAGGAGACCGAATCAATCTGGATTGTAGCACATGGATATGGTCAATTGGCGAAAAATATGGTCGAAAGGTTTGACCGTTTAGACCCTTCTAAACATTTAGTGATAGCTGTAGAAGGTTTGAATCGCTTCTATTGGCATTCAAATAATAAACCAGCGGCGTGTTGGATGACAAGTGAAGATCGCTATGATGAAATAGAAGATTTCGTTGAGTTTTTAGACTCTATTTATGGACGCTATTGTAGGCATGTTGACTATGATAAAGTGCAAATTAACCTATTTGGTTTTTCTCAAGGATGTGCCACATTATGGAGGTGGATACACGCTGTTCAACCCCATTTCCATAGGATGATTAACTGGGCAGGTTGGATCCCAGAAGACTTAAGCTATCATCACATGTCTTCATATCTGAAAGACAAACATATTTCTTTGCATTATGGAGATAGTGATAATTTTATTACATCAGAATCTGTAAAAAACATTACAGAGGTGATTGATAAAAATAATCTCGATGTAAGCATTTCTACTTTCGAAGGTGGCCATGTTATCCCTAAGCAGGAATTAGAAAGATATCTTAGCGAGCTAAGTTGATTTAGGTTGCCAGCTGAATTGAAGTCTTGAAGAGGTATGTTCACTAGTCTTAATTTCTTCGGATATTCTATGTCCTACAAGCCAAATTATTATTCCTTTTGCATCAACTAAGACAAGCACTTTGTTTTTAGCTAATCGGTCTATTTTTTTATCAATTAGATAATCACTTATTTTTTTTCGTTTTCCCTTCATTCCTAGAGGTTGCCACCTATCTCCTTTCTGCCAAGGCCTCAGGGTCAAGGGATATTGAATTTTAGCAAGATCAATAATTTCAATTAATACGTCACTATTTTGGATTGAGGTGTAATCTTCTATTTTTAATAGACCTAAATCCGTTAGAAAGCTTCCTATACCTTTGATTAGTTTTCTAACAGAAGATGTGCTTGTTTTGTCCTCTATTTTTAAAAAGTCTCGATCTATTATAATAGAGTGCGAATACGTAGAGAAATCATTGCCGGTATTCTGATAGGATTCAAGTATGCTGATAATTCCACTTTGTGTAATTCCATAATCCTTAAGCCAATGCCATAGCATGGTTTTGTGACCAGGTAGTAGAACAATTTTTGATATTGGACCAATCTCAGTATTGCCGTTTTTAGATTTGATCCAGCTGTTTTTTTCTTGGTTTATGAGATGATGCAGGAGTTTGTTTTCGTCAGATAATAACGCAGCTGAAAGGCTAATTTTATTTACTGCAAGAGGCCAACGCATTTCAAGTTCAGGAATAACCTTATTTCTTATAAAATTACGTGTGTATTTATTGGATTTATTAGACTCATCGTTTCTATATGGTATCTTATTTATAAGAGCATAATCAGATATATCTTCCTGGGTGCTGAAGAGAAATGGTCGAACTATAATGCCACTTTTTGATTGAATGCTACGAAGGCCAGCACTTCCACTTCCACGCAAGGCATTCAAAATAAAAGTCTCTGTAACATCATTCCTATGATGAGCAATAGCAATTTTATCAAAATCTCTTTCGACTTGAAGTCTTTCGAAAAACCCATAACGTATATCACGTGCGACTTCTTGAAGGTTTTCTTCTTGAAGAGATTGGGCTTCTTTTTTGGATACAGTATGAATGTGATAATCGATTGCATTCTCTTTACAATAAGTCACTACTAATTGCTCGTCCTTTTCAGATTCTTCTCCACGAAGCTCATAATTTACGTGGACTACACTGATATTGTATCTGCATTTTTGAAGTACATGCAAGAGGCACATAGAGTCTTTCCCACCACTTACGCCTATAAGAACTGAATCGGAAACACTAAAAAGCCTTTCTTTTTCTATAAATTTGCGCGTCGAATCATGCAATCTCATCTATTCATTTTGAGTTTCTCTATGAAGTGAATTAAGAATTGCGCTGATTGACGAGAATAACTGCTTGATAGTCAGGACGAAGCTCTTTTTTCTTTTCATAACAATAGTTATGGGGATAAAAAAAACTAAAGTAGCTTCCTGGCAATAAGTTATTCGCAGACATTTTGTTTAATTCTTAAATCACTTCTAATTATCAAACATAAAACAATATCCATGGGCAAATATATTCTTCTGACTTCGATTGTAATAATGCTATTGCTGGCATCGTGCGATCAGACAAAGTCCAATAATACTACTGCTGCTGATAATGATTTCCCATTAAGTGCATTGGAAGAAGGGGAGTATTCGGATTTAGATGCCATTCGAGCCCAAGCCAGAGGCCTTATTGATCATAGAGCTTCTAATGGAGACAAGCCCATGTCTATGCTAACATATGGTTATTGGAATCCAGAATTCGTCTTTGATGGTCATGAAATGTCAGCACCGGGCAGATATGAAGGCTACTGGATAAAGTATGAAGATGACTTTACTTACTCTTACGGCGCCTATAAAAATGTCATGGGTTCTGGCAGGTACCATTTTAGATTGGATGATAGTCAATTAATGATGCTTGACAATAATGTCGATCAGGAACCAAAAGTATGGACAGCCAATAATAATGGAGAAATGATGTCCTATATCGGTGTCCATGAATGGGGAGTGAATAATGGGATGCAGATGAAAATGGTCTCTATGGATGCGCAGCCAACAATGGCAGCCAAGATTAATTAATCTGGGGTCAGATAGATGAAGAAACTTTATATTTTCCTTTTGATTCTTTTAATTGCTTGCTGTGCTATTGGATATAAGGGATATCAATGGATTTATGGCATTAATACTGCCTACGAAGAGCCATATCATCTATATATACCTACTGGAGTTGATTATGATCAGGTTAGATCAATAATGGAAGATGATGGTATTCTACAGAATATAAAATCATTTGATGCGGTAGTGAGATTGATGAAATATGATACGAAACCATCTGCAGGTCATTACATATTGCAACCTAATCAATCTAATAGATCTCTGATAACATTATTACGTTCTGGCAAGCAAGTGCCAGTAAATGTTACCATAAGTGCCGCGAGGAAGTTGGAAGATATAGCTGGAGTCGTCTCTTCAATGATTGAAGCGGATTCAGGTTCGATTCATCGCGCCATGTTAGAAACGTCCTTGCTTGACAGGAGAAATATAGCACCGTCCTCGGCGATTTCTCTCTTTATTCCTAATACTTATGAATTTTTCTGGAATTCAAGTGCAGAAGATTTTATAGCTCGGATGGAGAAGGAGTATGACCTTTTTTGGGATCAAACCAGAATAAAGCAGGCAGAAGCTTTGGACATGTCTCGTGCAGAAGTAGCGACTCTTGCCTCAGTTATAGAAAAAGAAAGTAATCATAAGCCGGAGCGCTCCAGAATTGCAGGTGTTTATCACAATAGATTGAAGAGTGGTATTCCACTTCAGGCAGATCCTACCGTAGTATTTGGTATTGGTGATTTTACGATTAGAAGAGTTTTGAATAAGCACTTAAAAACTGACACGCCCTACAATACTTATATGCATCCCGGGCTGCCTCTTGGTCCGATATGTATGCCTACGATATCAAGTTTAGAAGCGGCACTGAATCCTGAGAATCATGACTATCTGTTCTTTTGCGCCAAGCCTGGCTATAACAATGGACACTTATTTGCAAAAACAAATGCACAACACGAGCGGAATGCCAGTGTCTATCATCGATGGCTAAATAGTGAAGGAATACGGTGATCCTTATGTTAAAACGTCACGTAACGAACGATTTCTTTTGAGCTAATCCTATGTATCAACTGTTTTTCAATTCTTGAATTCGACTAACAAATGCAACAGCTTGCTGTTGTCATAAGAATAGGAGCAGCCTACTTGCTTTTGGCCATGGCCAAAAGCAAGTAGGCTGCTCGGCGAAAATTTC
>JBLIDB010000139.1:0-13285 GCA_047634015.1 Saprospiraceae bacterium | reverse complement strand
AGTTAGAGCCGAATGAGGAATTCCACGCCTCGTTTTTAGACTTGTCATCTTTTAATTCAGATCCATTCTTATATTTTCGAGACTCTTCTCCCGTATTGACGATTATAAATTCATCTTCATTTACAGTCCATGTCATACGACCTTGAAAGCCTATACCCATGCTGTATTGATGAAGTTGCCTTGTAGTTTTGATAACAGCTCCTGCAGAATCTACTTGAGTTATCTTTTTATAGAAAGAGAAGTTTTCTTTCTTTCCCCAAGTTTCCCATCCGCCTGCATATTCGATAGCCTTGCGAACTATTTCTCCTGCCTTGTCATCTGATAGTCTATCCATCGGATCAGTCTCACCGTTCATACTCTGCTGATCACAAGATACCAGGGCTGCAAAAATTAATAGTATGCTTAGAACTCTAATCATTTCTTCTTCTTAGTAAGCAATTTCAACTTTTAGTAAGCCTCCCTCTTCAATCTCAACTGGAAAGGTTTCTAATTTTTTATCTGATGGATCTACCGACTGACCGGTTCGGATATCATATTTACATCCGTGCCAAGGACAGATTAAGAGGTAGTCTTCTATTTTTCCTTGATCGATAGGAAGAAATGAGCCATCACATTGATTTTCTATTGCGTATACATCGGCTCCGATTCTGGAAATCAGAAAATTTACCTTCTCATAATTTTTGGCGTACAACTTTTCATTTTCAAATGAAGTGACATCTCCTAATTCCAACCAATCTTTCTTCTTTGGTGGATGTAAGAGTGTTACCTCATGCGCAGGAATAAATGCAACAGATCTTCCATCCACGTGATTATTCACTTGTTCCTCTGATATAAGATCATAAAGTGATAGTAATTTTGATGTAGTAGGGTCTTGAATTATTTGATCTTTAAGTGTTGGATAATCGTCTAATGCATTAAAGATGCGTGAAAGAGGCTCCCGATGAATAGAATCAAAGTATTGCAATATTTGATAGACGAGGACCTTGTTGTCTACATCTGATAACTTCTCCGCATCTTGCAATAGTTCATCTAGATGCCCGAGGGTATCGCTGTATTCTTTATTATTAAATAGGACTTCTTTCATTTCAATTAGTGTACAGTTGTGCAGAACCGCAATTATGTACGCAGTTTTCTAATTTTACTCCATCCGTTCCGTAGCAAAACTCACAATCCGGTCCACATTCCCCATGACCCGCTTTTTGATATCCTTGAAATGCTTCGGCAAATCTACCACCTGCTTCTTTACGTGCATCCTTAGAAAGTGAAACTAAAGAAGACTCATTAACTTTTTCAGATCCAGATTTTAAGACGTCTTCACTCACAAGTTTATCCAAATGATAAACCAGATTGGCCTTATTCGTATTAAGCAAAGCCAATACTTGAGAGACTGGAACATCTTGACCAAAACCCTCTCCATCCATCCAATACAATATCTGAAGAATTTCATCCTTCCAAAACAGCGCCCGCAGGGGTGATTTTTCAATCTGTTCCATTACGTTGTATTTGCTTCTTCGAATATTTTGTTTCCAAATAAATATTGTACTTGACCCTTATCTTTCAGTTCACCGATAGCCAGCTGTCTTACCAATGATAGAACATTAGGAATCTGCACTTCCATTTCAGGAGTAAGTTGTTCTCCTGCGACTTCCGAGCCTGGCTCCACATCTACTAAATATACTTCATCTTTCCATACCTTAAAGAATTCTCCAATGACTAAAAGGTTTTCTACAGATATTACTCCAGTAGCAGCGTCACCTACACATGCTTGAATTTGTTCTTCATCTGGAAGTCCTCCTTCCCACTTGTAGATGCTAATCTGACCTATCTCTCTTTCTTCTCTTTCTATTGCACAGACGATGACTACTCGTTCGAATGCAGGTTGCTCCGCTTCGAACATTTGTACTACTGCCACAGGACCCCAGTTCAATTCATCCACTTTGACATACTCTGGCAAGGCCAGTTTTTGTAGATGCGGAAACAGCATCGGGGGCATCGAATGATTGCCTAATATATGGTAGCCTACTGTACCGACGAGTGTCTTTTTACTCAATCCCACAGGCGCAAGTTGTAACTTCTCTTGTAACTACATGATCAGTATCCTTAGCCATGATATGCGTAGTACATGGCATACAAGGATCAAAACTACGGATAGCTCTGAGTATATCTATTCCTTTATAATCTTCAGGTTTGTCAAATTTTTCAAGAATCGGAGTGTTCAGAACGGCTTCTTCATATGGACCTGGAGCTCCCCATGGCGCTCTTGGTGCGGCATTTAAAGTTGATGGTGTGATAATCTGATAATTCTTGATTAATCCATTCTCTATTATCAAATGGTGCGTTAAAAATCCGCGCCCTGCTCCCCATGCTCCAAAACCGATTTGAGTACCTGTCTTTGGAATCTCATAAGGAGTACTTACAGCAGTCTCACCATTACGAAGTAGTTGCATTGCCAATTGCCAATTTTCCATTGCTACCATAGCAGAATAGGGGATGCAATAAGCACGCGCTCTATTTCTCTCGAAGGCATTCCAATGTTCTGGAATCTTCCATTCTAATTGCGCTGCAGGTAGATTATACTTTGGCACATTTATCTTCATACTGTGTCCAGTATTTTCTAAGTATTGACTGGCAGGAGCTCTCTGCGCCTTAGCAGTCATATACATTCTACTATAGGCACCTGCTTCCATTGGCATACGATCCCATGTTGGACATGTATCCCAGCTATATCTATCTCTCCAACTTTGTTTTCCAGGCTTCGGAATTGTGTCTTTGTTCCATGGGTGATTAGGACTTAAGGGCATTCCCTTTGCGTCTGTTTTATATTTTTGGCCATCCCACTTTTCATAATATGAATGCTCAACAAATTCTTCTAATCCTGCATTCAATTCACTAAGATTAGTAGTGACAACTTCTCCATCGACTAAGACTCCTGGTGTAGACCATCTGTCATTACCCCATTTGTCACAATTTTCAAACGTACCATCATAGGAATCAGGGCGATCCCAGACACCCGTATCAATCATAGTTGCAGGGCGAACACCACACTGAGCATACTTAGGATCTTCTTCTAAAAAGAAGTCAAAAATATCATCCCATATCCCAGTTGTCTTTTGACCATAGTCAAAGAACTTTACTAATCTACTGTATACTTCATTCATGGTAGATATATCGACAGTAACAGATATCCCACCTGGAATTACAGACTGTGGATGCGGGTATTTACCTCCTATCTGAACGTACGCTTCTCTTGCGACTCTTGTCATGGACAAGGCCTCCAGATATAACTTCCCTTTCAAAGGGTTAAGATCTTTCATGATATCAAGAATGGTATTATAACCATGTACTGCTTTATTCTTGGCCTTTGTGCTTCCAGCTTTAGATACCAATTCTGGGTTTGTAGCACCAACCATTTCTTCAGAATAGTCAGGCCCACTTAGCAAAAACAGATGTAATGGGTGATCGTATAGATATTCGATCGCCAAAAGTATATTACGCAGTACAATACCGAGCGGTGGCGGCTTGATACCTAGGGCCATTTCTATTGCCAGGGCGGAGGTAGTAGCATGTACTCCTCCACATACTCCACAAGCTCTACTACTGATATATGCAGCATCTCGAGGGTCTCGCCCTTTAAGTATGATTTCGTAACCTCTAAATAGAGTTGCCATAGAATTAGTAGAGAGTACTTTCTTCTCTTTCAAATCAACAACACTATGAAATGCCAATGCACCTGCGACTCTCGTAACTGGATCATAATCCACACTACGGATAAAGCCATTTTTCTCCATGAGGGTCTTTAGCTTATCTTGTTCTACTCCGAGGTCGACTACTTTATATTCATAAGGATTCGCTATATCTTCTTTTAGATAGGCATTACCATGTTCATCAAAGGCAATTGGAAGATTCTTAAAGCACATATATTGTTATTCTATTTATTAATAAGAATGAGTTCGTTTTTAATTCACACCAGTTTCAGCACTTTAGCGATAGAGACAAGGTGTGTATCTACAGAAGCTAAGCCGCCATGCAATTGCGATAGGGCTCCATTTATAGTTCCCAGATGACCTGCTAATGGATCTGCATCATCAACTATCTGTTGTAGTCCTCCTGCTAATTGTTCTAAATGTGTTCCTGCGCGCCTCAGGGCTACTATAATCAGAATTAGATACGCTACTAAGACAAGTACAACAATGCCTACGATGATTAAGGTCGCTATGAATAAAGTGTGTGTGGTCATTTTCTTTTTTTAATTCAATTTGGCGGCTCGATCTCTAAGCGCACCTTTTATAGTAGCAGCGTTTTCGTCTATACTTCCTGCAACTCCTAGCATAGTAGTCGCCACCCCAATGGTATCATTCAATGCAGTTATATGAGCTGTATTTCCAGCAATGCCATTTCCGGCTTCTTTCATCTCCTTGAAGTAGCGCTCGATGTTGCGGCTGGCCCTCCATGTTTTGTGCAATAGACTTACGATTAGTGGCAGTAACAATACCGTTACTACTAATAGAATCGTCCAAAGTATCAATACGGCTTGTGACATAATTTATACTTTTTGTTTTGTGACTGCCGTGATCGTTCCGGCGAGATTATCATTTACGACTACTAAGCCTTCGGCAGTCGCTGTAAGAGCAGCATTGAGTTTCGTTACCTCTGTAGGAAGATGACCGGTCTCAGTTTCGATTGCTCTTAATCCCAATCTAAGTTTGGCGAGATAACTATCTCCAGCTCCTCCGATATGATTCAAGAGCTTGATAATTGCCAATAGGTATTTTACTAAGACAATGACCAAAAGTAAAACAGCCAGAATTGTTGCGATCATTAATATCACCTCCATAATCTAAGATTGATGATTTTCCAAAATGCAATGAGGGCAACCTGGGCAACCTTCTGCATGTCCTTTTATAGCGGCAGATCCATGAATAATGTTCACTGCTGATTTATAGATTTCTCCAACAACTCTGTTCGTTTTAGACAAGAAGATTGGAATCTGTATAGTATTGTTGGCTGTTAATTTTCCTTGCGTCCATATGTGCCCTGCAGCCTCGTCAATTTCTGCAGCTTTTGATTTGATCAAATGAAGTAGAAAACCTACGACTCCGATTACTACTAATCCTATGACCAACGAGATAATCCAGAGTTTTATGTGTACGTCCATTTTCTTTATTTTGATTCTGTTTCATGGAGCGCTTGAGCTACAAGACCTGCATGTGATTCGATGGCTTTCGCTCCTTCAAGAATATCCCCAGCAACGGCATTAGTCTGTTCTAAGCCCCAAATACAATTCGTATTTTCTTTGATCTGTATCACCAAGCCAAGAGCGGCAGAAGCCAATCTCAATATTCGGTTTGCGGCACTGCGTACTAATAATAGAAGGACGGCTGCCGCCAAAATGATGACGACTGCGACTGCCAATCCGATGTAGTAGTTTGTATATAATGTAGCATCTTCCATATTCGAAGTTATTTCTTAGATCCGGGTTTAGGACTATTTCTGAACTGCAGCTTTTCATATGCGAAATGTGCAATTTTATCTATAGGACTAGGCTGCGCCACATGACCCCAACCTGAAGGCACATGACCATCCTTTTTCCATTTTGGTGTTTTATTCTGATATTGCATTGTCATTTCCCTGAGATTGCTGATCAATGAACCTGTAACACGAGATAGGGTAGAAGAGACGATTGTCCCAGGAGGAGTCGAATAGAAAGGCGCGAAGCTATCTGGAAATCCGGGCATCGTACATCCTATACATGGAGCACCGACATTCATGCATCCACCTTGGCCATTTATAGCGCCTCTTTTATTAATGTTACACTGGACTACAGGGCCCCAACATCCTACTTCTACTAAGCATTCTTTATCTCCATATTCTTCTGCAAACTTTCCTTCTTCGTAAAATCCAGCACGAGTACAGCCCCTATGGACTGTTTCTCCAAATAACCAAGACGGCCGACCTAATTCATCAAATTCTGGCAGCGGGCCTAAGCCATGTAAGAATAGTAATACAGCAGCGATTGTCTCAGTAATGTTATCTCCTTGAGGTGCACAACCAGGTAAGTTTACAACCGGTAATCCCAAGGTACTTCTATAGTCTTCGCCAAGAAAATCCATGACACCTTCAGCATCTGTTGGATTTCCTGCGGCAGCTGGTACGCCACCCCATGTAGCACATGTACCCACTGCAATAACGGCAGCTGCATGTTCACTCATTCTCGACACCCAGCTCGACGATGGTATTGGCTGCGGATCACCGTTTTCGTCCTCATCTGCGCCTAATCCTGACCAGTAACCACCAGTCGCAGCCGCAATTCGTTCATCCATTATGGAACCCTCGCAAATCACAACAAAAGGTGCTTCTAGCTCGCCCTTCGCTGCCAACCGAAAAGGTTGCATGAATTCTTCTCCAGCAGTAACTGCTAATACTGGATGATGTAACACAACCTTAGGCAGACCAGGAAGAACTCCTCTCAGAAGGTCTTCTACCGATGGGGAAGTGGCACCGATTGCTGCTATAGAACAACCATCGCAGCTTCCACCCGCAATCCAGAAAGCATGGACCTCTTCGATATGATCTGGTAATAGTGAAAATCGACCTGTAGTCGGCACCATAATTTTATTCTTTCATTAGTGAAACTCACGTAACATTTCCAAGATAGTCTGATTTTATTCAATCAAAGATTCTGCGAAGACCGAAGAAATAGAAAATATTTTCTAAGTTTTACTTCTGCTCATCTTATGTCTCCCAAAACTTAATACCTAAATTGACTTTAGAAAGACCTTTCTAAAACTTAAAATACCCTGTAATGTCAGCACATTATTCCTTTAAATTGCTTCTTTGTCTCTCACTCATAGCGCTATCTCAATTGCTAAGTGCGCAAACAAAAAGTGATACTACATTGTCTGTTTCGGCAGCAGAAATACTAGTCTTGGCCACAAGATCTTCTACAGCAGCAGATCGTTTGCCGCTCAATATTGAAGTTGTTTCTCAGCGCGCGATTGAAGAAAATCAACCAGTTTCTCCTACTGAGGCACTTCAGTATATTCCTGGGGTTACTCGCCAGAGTGATGGAGGATTAGCAAGTACACCCATTATAAGAGGGTTATCACGAGAGCGTGCACCACTACTTATCGATGGAAATCCTTTTGTCGGAGGTAGAATTAGATCTTATAGTTTAATAGACCCATTTCAAATAGAGCAGATTGAAGTGATTAAAGGACCTGCTTCTGCTTTTTGGGGGAGTGATGCAGTTTCAGGCCTTGTTAATATAGTAACTCGCAAAGCTGAGAATGGATATGGAAAGGAATTTAAACTTGGCGGAAGTATCTATGGAGGGTATCAATCTGTGAATAGCTTAAGCCGTGGAAGAGTAGAATTAGAAGGTAGGGGTAGAGGATTTGATTTCTTAGTAGGAGGAGGAATAAGAAATGCCAGTAATACAAATACACCAGAAGGGGAAATAGGAAATAGTCAGTTTGAATCCAAGAATTTTGATTTCAATCTTGGGTATTCACTTTCTAAAAATCAACGTATTGAACTAAGTGGAAAATACTTCAAAAATGAAAATGCTGGGTTCCCTGGTGGACTTGGTGCCCCTGGACCTCCGAGGGTAAATAGACGATTTGATCCAGATCTTCAACGAGGGATCAATCTAAGTTACGATGCGAAGAATGTTTCGAATAAAATAGAAGCTATAGGTGCACGTATTTTTATGAAAAGACAAGATCTCCATATAGATCAAGTAACCAATATCTTCTTTCCTAATACAATGAATACTAATAGACAGATTCATGCCAAACTCGATGTGGATGTTCCATTTATGGGAGGAAAGTTTTTTGCTACTCTAAAACAAAAGAGTAATGCGAAGTTAACTTTAGGATTGGACTATCTGAGAGAGCATCGTATAGGTACTCATAGAGATCTGAATATTCAAATATTCAACCCTGCAGGCGTTATGGTGAATGAGATCAACAGACCATTTACTCAGATACAGCCTGATAGTTATAGCAAGAGTCTCGGACTATTTGCGATTGAAGAAATGCATTTTGGAGATAACTTAGATCTATTGATGGCTGTTAGACTGGATAATGTGAGTACGAGTATCGATGAAGGGCCGTTTGACATAGCAGCAATCGAAAATATTTATAATACTGATAATACTTCTGACAGTGATGTAGCGATATCAGGAAATATAGGATTGAAATATCGAACTTCTAAGTCATTTTCAGTAACTGCAAACTTGGCGAATTCTTTTAGAGGAACAGACTTATTTTCTAAATACCATTTTACCACTGTAGGGCAGGGCTTCCTTGTGCCGAATCCAGATCTGAATCCAGAACGCGGTGTGTTTTATGAGTTAGGGGCAAATTATAAAACGGATGCCTTTTCATTAGAAGCTGCCTTTTTTCAAAACTTCCTAAATAACCTTTTCGTTCTCCAAGACTTGACTTTTGCGGATGCACCTTCAGTTCAATTTCAGAATATTGGTGAAGCGACCATTACAGGGTTGGAGTGGAATGCCAAAGCAAAAATTAGTACCTTATCGTATGCTTTCTTTAGTGGGGCACTTATAAATGGGAATAACAAAGTAACAGATAATCCGCTTCCTCAGATCCCTGCGATGCAATCATGGTTAGGGATACATTATAGAGATATCAACAACAAATTTTTCGTGCAACCGGAAGTCCTATTCGTAGGAGAACAAAGTGATATAGCCCCTAATGAAATCTCTACTCCCGGGTATACGGTGATAAATATAAAAGCAGGACTCAACCTTCATAATCTAAGCAGCAGGATGCCTCATGCAAAGTTAATCTTCAGTATTACCAATATAGGAGACAAAGCATACCGCAGTCATGTATCTCGAGGAGCTCCAGGCAATCAAAATGCATTTTTGGAAGCGGGGAGGAGCGTTAACGTGGCATTCGTAACAAGATTTGGGGCGGCTGTACATTGATATACGATTAAGCTCAATTCACTTAGTCCTCATTCTACTGGGTTTGCCATACCTTACGTGCCTTTGCGAGCGGGTCAGTAATCCGCATCATGATGCGCACTAAAACAAACCTATGCATTTAGAAGGGGTGATCCAATTAATCAATCCAACACAATCAATTGGTTCGCGTGGTTTTCAGAAGCGAGAACTTGTATTAAAGACAACTGAAAAGGGACGGGATCAGGAGATCTTGATTGAGTTTCAGCAGGCTTATGTTGATTTATTGGATGCCTATAAAGTCGAAGACAAGGTTAGGGTTGGGATCGATATCAAGGGTCGGAAATGGGAGCAAACAGGACAGGCAGATCGATATTTCAATACGATCTTGGGATGGAAGATCGAACCAATATGACTATGAGTGAATCTGATCAGTCAGTAATCGATACTAAGGTTGCGAATGGATCCACCGAATTACAACGCAGGCTAGATGCATAAAACAGAATATTAGGAAGGGCTTGCGTTTGTTACGAAGTGCAAAGTACAGTTCCAAACAGCGTAAAAAGCAGTCGCAGAGACAATGATAGGTTTGTCTAAAGTTCACGAGTCAGCAAGGCTAAAAGGTTATTAGGATTTATTCAATAATATCGAACTTAGAAGAGTGGTAGTCGCTTTTAAAACAATAAAAGTTGAAGCATTAAACAGATATATTTTTAATGACTCGAAGTACTTGCACAGAGTCCTTTTTAGATATATAAATGGATTTTATAATACCGTCGGAATTCACTCATCTATTGGTGGGTTGTCTTCTCTACAGGCTTCTAAAATCAAATTCTCTAAATTCGCTGCATGATCAACTTATCTTCTTGTCCTCTATACTGAGGAAGTCCAGTCTCAAGAAATTGCACAATTCGAATCTCATATGCAATTGGTGGAATCCAATTGCATATGAACATTGATCTAAGTCGCTTATCTTAGGCGTTTCTATAATCCGATTTATGCATTAGATAATTTATTGCGAGATTAAATTACTTAAGGCTTATCGTTCTAAGACAGTTTTTTAACCTGGGCAATGCGTCAGGATTAACTATAAACAGTGCTGTATGCATAGCTGTTGATTGCGATCTGCTCTTCGAATTTGTGGATGTGATCGGAAAAACCGGGGACTTGACTTTTGGTGTTTATAGTAACGTCTTTGAGGAATTGGGCCGTGTGTTTAACCAAACATTTTTTTTGCTTAATTTGCTCTTAATAAAATACATTTAGTTATCAGCTTAATCTACGATAGCTGACGCTCTTTAGCTACCGTAGATTGAGTCCAACATTGTATAACCAAAATTTTAAATTCCAATAATATTAGAATATTTCGACCCCCCAATAACTAAATTAATACATCAAAAAAATGATAAAATAAATCTACAGCATTACTTATACTAAGTCGATAGATGGGTCTAGCACAACTATGGACGGCAACAGGACCAGGGGACGGCTATTTTTAACTTTATCCTTGGAGCTATTATGACCGCTCGGACCGCTCGTAGGCTTCGCTCTACTTTTTGGATAACGGTTGTGTGTGCGGCCTAAGGGGCGACCTTCGACATCGCCATGACGATCTATGAGACAGGAGCGATCGGCCGTCCCTGGTTCGGAGTCAGCCTCGGGATTGGTCTCGGGATCTCTCTTTCGTTTCTGGAGGACTCTAGTTTCGCCGAGAGGTTGGATCGTCTTCCTTTTACTCTAGCGCTTTTCGCAAAGACGACAACCTATGTCCTCGTTGTAACCGCCATCATTGTCTTTGTCGGCCTAATCTTCGGAACCATGACAATTAACAGTGCGACGTCGGAGTCACAGTTGCTAGATAATCCGGACTTCCTTTTGTTCCTTGGCATGACGCTATCACTATTCGCGATCATCATCTTCTTCCTACAGCTTGATCGCCTCCTTGGGCCGGGAGTGCTCATAAAGCTCCTGCTGGGGCGTTATCACCGGCCGCGCCGCGAACACCGTGTGTTCATGTTCCTCGACATCACGTCCTCGACCAGTATTGTGGAGAGACTAAGTAAGGAGGACTATTACTCGTTCGTGAACGATTTCTTCAGGGACCTCTCGACACCTGTTCTGAATGCTGGCGGCGAGATCTACCAGTACATCGGGTATGAGGTGGTTATCTCATGGAAACATGAGGTGGGAACGAGGGATGCGATCTGCCTGCGGGTCTTTTTTGCGATAGATGCAGCAATAGAAGGCAGAAAGAAATACTATTTGGATCGATGTGGCATCGTGCCTGAGTACAAGGCAGGCGCACATCTCGGGGAAGTTATCACGGCCCAGATCGGGGACCTGAAGAAGGAGTTCGTGTATAACGGTGATGTTCTGAACACCGCCGCCCGGATTCAATCCAAGTGCAACGAATTGGGAAGACGCTTCGTTACCTCAAAGCAGCTCATTCAAGCCGTGGAAGTGCCCAAGGATTTCTCGATCGAAGAACTCGGCGCTGTCGCCCTCCGAGGGAAGGCAGAACCGATAGAGCTGGTTGGACTCGCATAGACTCTTCCCAGCGATACTTTGAGTGCACCTCTTAGCTTGGTAGCGAACCGTCGCTTGGTGGAGGGCCATTTAAAAAGCGGACGCGTAGGAATTACAGCATAATTTACATTAGAAAAAACAAAACGCAATTAATATAAGTAGGAAAAGGATCCGTTAGAGCTATGAATTTATCAATTGTGAAATATAAATATTTATACACATTCCTTTTTTTTAGTGACGGTGTTAGCAGGACTGAGCTACGCACGGGCATTTTGTGGAAACGAGAGTAACATTTCTGGCGGTTTATTGCTTGTGCAATTTTCACCAGCGATTTCAGCGATAATAACCAAACTTCTATGTGATCGTACTATACGCGGGCTCGGTTGGGGTTGGGGTAAAACAAAATATCAACGAACAAGTTATCTTCTTCCTTTTATACTTACCTCAATTGGTTTCGGACTTATCTGGCTATTAGGTTTTGGTGGTTTTTACAATACAGATTTTATTCAAGAAGCTCAAAACGATCTTTCAGATAAACTTGGGTTAGACATCGCATCACCATATATTATGATGCTGGTACTCATATTAGTAAATGCCACGATTGGTCTCTTTGCTGGCTTTGCTTCTTTGGGTGAAGAAATCGGATGGCGTGGTTTTTTTGTCCCAGAATTATATAAACACTTCAGCTACACTAAAACCTCTTTTATAAGTGGCGCTATTTGGGTGACATACCATATACCAGTTTTAGTTTTGCTAATAGCGCCAAGACTTGAAGCGTCTATCTGGCCAATACTGCTATTTACTATGATAGGCGGGATCGGAATTAGTTTCATTCTGGCTTGGTTGTGTATTAAATCTGGTAGTCTCTGGACCGCTGTTATATTCCACGCAACGCTGAACATTCACCTTCAAAATTTCTTTATGAATCTCACCACGGAAACCTCCGAGCTGACATGCTACATATCCGGCGAACAGGGATTAATGATGGCGATTGTTATGGCTCTTGCTGGGTATCTATTTTGGCGTAAGCGTTCTTCTTTAAAACTGGAGTAGTTATAATTATATCTCTTATTTATTGAGATGTCAGCCACGTGATCCGATCATAAGATATCTTAAAATGAGCCATTACTATAATGGCAAAGACAAGACTTACTTTTTTAAATTCCATGTCGTACAACACCCATGTCGCTAGTGTGAAAATTGATAGTTCGATTATCAATCGTAGTATCCCGGGAGTTACATTACATCCTTGAGTTTTCTGATAACAATTTTATTCTTTGCATTTTGATCAGAGAATCCTATACTAAAAAGCCGCTTTAGCCCAAATGATTTTGCCCTTTTTTAGGAACTCAACCTTTAGGAATATTAATTTATAATTTCTTCAATTTACATTGTCTCGGTAAGAATCATCCTTTTGACAAAATATTTAGGAAGAAGGGCCATTCCTTTTAGCACCAACCAGTTTTTCCAATACGTTTTGCTTAATGAATATTCACAAATGGTTCTTGCCAAAGCAATACCCCATACAACATTGAATATTCAGATGGAAGTAGCTTTGGTGGTTCAACAGCAGGATTAGTCGCAGGTTGTACTACATTAGAATTTGGAGCAGATGCAAGTGACTTATTCGGGTGCTTGCTTTGTGAAATCGAACTAATTCATCGAAATTAGGAGATCTTTTGTCTTATATAAACAGCAATTCAGTGCGATGCTCTAACCTGTTGATACATAATAAAAAATAACTAGCTGTATTAGAATAGTTTACAGCTAATTATATATTTGTATTACCACTAATACAAACACAATGTCTAAAAAAAGAATCGGATAAAG
>JBLIDB010000138.1:0-13295 GCA_047634015.1 Saprospiraceae bacterium | reverse complement strand
GGATGAAGAAGACATTCGACATATCAGCGATGTCTTTCCATCGTGTGATGCAAGTAGCTTACAAAATGGAGGCCATGTCCGATTGGGGTTCTATAGTTGCTTTGACGTACATGGCTGCGCAGCGTACATTTCCTGAATACAACGAAATGGCGGAATCTAAGGCATTACTGGAATCATTTGCTCGAAGTTTTGGATACCACTATGGTATCAAAAATAAAGTACGTGTCAATACCATCTCACAATCTCCAACAATTACAACCGCAGGAAGTGGTGTGAAAGGATTTGATGGTTTTTACAGCTTCGCAGATAAGATGGCGCCCCTTGGCAATGCCTCTGCAGAAGCATGTGCGGATTATTGTGTGACTTTGTTCTCTGATTACACTCGGATGGTAACGATGCAGAATCTATTCCATGATGGAGGATTTAGCAATATGGGAATTAATTCAAAAGCGTTGGAGTAACGTTTTCGAGTTATTATTTAATTTTTCTTTTGAGCTTCCTGAAAGTGCGGATGCTATTTATTACTTGGTTAATCAAGTAATCTCCAGCGTAAACCAAATCTCACTCTATTTCCCGTGAATGGGTAACCTGCTACCCAATTTTGATCTCTGGCAGTAGGAATGAGATCCAGCACATTAGAGGTCTTAACGAAGAAAGAGAACTTATCTACCTGAAGATTGAGGTAGGGATTAACGATTAAGATTTGCCCACTGTTTTGTGGAGATGTGCTATAACCGAAAGCACCTAAAACGGGCCAGAAAGTGGGTATCTCAAAGGATGGAGTAAAATAAACGTCTACTCCCCATTGGGATTTCATCTTCTTTTTGAAAAGATTCAGTTCCAAGAAGAGTTTGCCATAATATTGCAATTCTGGCCTTAACAGCTTTGAATTATCAATATTTTGAAAGATGAATCGATGCTCCGTGAAAAATGGGCCTAAACTAATCTGAGTTTGAGCTTCGAACGCTATGATTCTGGTAGATTGATTTTCTTGTTCGAACTGTCCCGCCAAATTCGGAAGTATTAGATCCTGATAATTATCTAATCTGACTTCCACCGTACTTTTTAAGTTTGGGATTTCTAATCTCGCCGAAATTCCGATGTGGGCGGATGGATCGAAGGTATTTGTGAATACTTGAGCGGATATATCATTTAGAAATATACCTCTCTGTGATAATCTGGGTAACAATCTCTCAGCTACTAGGGATGTTTCAATTCTATATTTTCCCAGTATATAATTCACCTGTCCTTCTATTCCCATATCTCCGCTCGCCTCAACAATCCCGATCCTCCCTTTTACGTCAAAACTCAAGTATGGACTTGTCTTTTTAGAATAGCTTCCGCTAACTGTAATAGGATACAATGAAGTACCAAGAGTATCCAAGCCGGTCCAAGAAAAACGACTGATATCAATTCCTACCATCGCTTCACCTCCTTTAAATCCAGTATGATAACTGTTACTGAGGGTCAGCGTGTTGATCTCATTCTTGAAGGCAATTGCGCTTAGATTCAGAGTATCAAATTCATATGGATATAATGCTAATTCTTGAGTTTGAATTCCATCATCAGTGAGTCTATAAGCCTCCTTACCCAATTCTAATTGACTATCCCATCGCGGGACAACACCATTCATATTTGTAGAATCCCGAAAAATAATGCTATTCCCAAAAACCAACTTTCTTCTGGCGTTCTCGATATTTCCATTGATAGCGGCGCTCGCATCCAAGTAGTTATCAGAATATCTTGGATTATCATAGATCAAATAAGATGTCCTATTACCAGACTTGTTCTTTTGCAATAGATTTAGCGTAAGCTGCTTAAAGCTTACATCTTGATCCTCGGTTACCCTTTTATCTGTGTGGCTCTGATAGGAAAAATTGAGAACTATATTTTGGGCAAATGATTTATAGAACTTCATACTAAAATCATCTCCCTTAATAGCCTGAATTGCGTTCGCCTGCACTGTTTGTGCCGTTCCATAACTCACCACGAAATACGGTCTATTTGTTTGAACAAATCTTGACTCTGATAAATTGCTCAACAGAGGATGTACTTCTTGACCGAGCCTTAGGCCTTCGATTGGACCTTCATATCTGAAATTATATCCAGCTGACAAGTCCGGCCCAATGGTGCCACCTATAAAGGTTTCTTCATAATACGGATCTGTAAGATGCGCCCTGTTTAGTGACGTATCCATGTCTGTATATTCTTTGTAAAGATTACTAAGAAGCGTATACTTAAATTCCAATGGAGGTTTCTGCACCGTATCTTGTTCCTCTTCCATAGCTTCCTCTGGCATCCCCCCTCCGGCCCTAGTAAAGTCAGGTCTACCTGACTGCGCCACCAGATTTGGCAAAGCACTCAAAACCAAAAGAAAAAATACTACACTCGACCTCCACATGATAAGCAAAGATACTATGCTTGGATGGTAATCACTATCAGAAGTATGAATGTCATTTCCATTAGATTAATTCAGTGGTACTCTTTGTGGAGATTATTAATACAAGAGTGAAGCCGAACATAATTTATAGGACTCAAGATTAAGAATTCACCTCTCCTGCTCTACTTGCTTCCTCTTCGAGGCCAGTCTTGCGGTTATGGCCCTTCAGCTTTTGGTTGCCGAAATTATAGGATACGCTAATACTCCCTCTTCTACTATCCCAGTTGCCATCACCTTCAGAAAAGAGGCCATTGAACTCGGAAATACCACCCCAACCAGATTGGTCAAAAACGTCATTCATCGACAGTTTCACATTAATCAGATCATTCATGGATTCCCTCTGAAGACCAAAATTCAAACTCCAACTGGTATTGTATTTAAATACTCCTCCCTAAACTCTTGGTCCAGAAAAGAATCCTGAAACCTCCTTTTGAATCCTCCCGGCAGGGTAATCGTATGTTGCTGATAAAGGTTATATGAGAAAGCCTTAATATCAACGATGGCCCCATTCCCATAATCCGCTTGGTTATAGATGTGTGACATTCCAATTCTCAGTGATATCTATTGGTACACTAAGATTGAAACAAAATACCTCTTGATTTGCAAGATTATCCAACGTTATAAAATTCACTCTAATATCCACATCATCAGGTGCGAGGATCCTTGTAATCTGATCCAAAGTCTTACTATAGCTTAACTTGAAATTATATCGATAATTTACAGTGTATCCAAGTTCTATATTATTTACAATTTCAGGTCGTAGAAATGGATTCCACTTTTCAAATAAATTCTCACATAATTGAAAATTAAAAGGATTGAGGACATTATAATCAATTCCATTTATTCTTCTTCCGTAATTAAGAGATAGTAAATATTTTTCAGCTACTTGCCAAGTCAACCCTGCATTTGGAAATCAACTCAGATATTCAAGAACCACTGGAGGTTCATTTAACGCTACATCAAATGCCTTTAAATCCCCTTGAGTATCCTTCTTCTCTGCACGGATCCCTAACGAATATTTCACTTTCTTAGAAAAAGTATCGGCATATCTAATATAAGCTGCAATGACTTTCTCTTCATATTTGAAAACATTAGACATTGGATCATTACGTATTACCTGATCTGCGAAAAGACTATTATATATAAAAGTGTTTTCCGAAATAACCTTACTCAACTATACCCCTGCTCCTAAAGTGTCTCGGAAAATAGAATTTTAATAATCTAACTTGAAAGTTGCAATATCAATATCGAAAGGCGTATTAAAGCAATTCACGACACTACTTAACTGCACTTCTTCCGAAACATCATAGTACTGATTCGACTGATATCGTTGATTATTATTTCGATATACTCTATAATCCACGTCAACATGCAATGATGCATCCTCATGGGAGACTCTATAATTTATATTATAAGTATTCTGAGAGCGATCGAAATCCGCAGTGTTATTTGCTATTAGTACACTATCTATCATCCCACTACTTACGGTTCCAATTTCGATTCTATTAGAATGTATATTATCCCCACCCATATACTTTCCTGAACTTACTACTCCTACTGTATGATTTTCATTCAGATAGAAATCAACCGCTCCGTGGAATCCATAATCCTGACCAGACCATAATATATCATTTGATTCCCTTAGAGATATTCCTTCTGGATACTCTTGAAATTTACTACATTATAATTCCGCCCTTTGAAATATCCACCAGAACCAAATGCATTGAATTTTTCTGTTCTTAAATTTCCTGATGCATTGACAAATCCTCTTGCATGACGCCCTTTACTATAAGAGCCACTTATGGTGCTGATAGCTCCAGAATTATTTGATTTCTTTAGTCTGATATCAATTATACTTGCATTCCCTTCTGCTTCATACTTAGCCCCTGGAATAGAGATAATATCGATTCGGTCTATTTGTTCTGCTGTGAGTGTCCTGAGCCAATTATTAAGATCTTCATCCGTAAGTGGCGATCGCTTTCCATCTACATATAATAAAACCCCTGATCGACCAAGAACAGATACGATGTCGTTATTCCCAACAAGTAACCCCTGGAGCCTTGCGAAGCAAGTTAATAGCATCTGAACCCACGCTATTAATAGTTCCTTCTACATTGAATACAGTTCTGTCCGCTTTGCCTCGACGATGGCCCTACTGGCTGTGACTACCACCTCATGTAATTCGATCCCCACCGATTCGAATTGTATTATCCCCAAATCTATTTCCTTTTTGCCTTTCGGCTCAATAAGTTTTACAATATCAGAAAGCCCAACAAACGAAGCTTTTAATTGATAGATTAGCTGAGGCATTTTCGAGAAAGTAAAAGCTCCTTTCTCATCTGTATCTTCCACTTTATTGAGTGTCTACCCATCATTATAGAGGGCCACGTTACAAAAGGAAGTGGCTCACCACTACTTTCTCTTGCAATACAGCAGAAATAGAAACACCCTGAGCTAAAAGCGTTGTAAAGGAAAAGTAGAGCAAGTAGAAAATGGATAAAACTTTTATCTTAAGGAGTACGGCAGGATTGCTAACTACAAAATTGCGGATTGCTTAAAGACATAATAAAGAATATAGAATATAGAATAATCTGGAAGATTAGTCGATCGATCGTTATTTTCTTATCCCGAATTGAATAAGGATACTATTCCTCACTCCGATATCCCCTTATAACACCGTTGGGACTTTCTATAATGAAGTTCATAATCTCTTCACGAAAGGGGTTACCTTTAAATCGATTTTGCAGTAACAACATGGATTGTGAGACATTGTTAGAATGCACAAAAATATATCTATAAAGATCCTGAAGAGATTTGATCTTATCTTGGCTAAACCCTCTTCTTTCTAAACCGACTTTATTGATTCCCATATATGCTACTGGCTCCCTCGCCGCTCGCACATAAGGCGGAACATCCTTACGAATAAGGGTTCCCCCTCCGACATATGCATGTTTCCCTATTCTCACGTACTGTTGAATGGCAGTCATTCCTCCTATTGTAGCATACTCATCTAAAACGACGTGACCTGCCAGATTTACAGCATTTGCAATTATAGAATTCGCTCCTATCTGACAGTCATGAGCGATATGTACATATGCCATAAGTAGGCACTTATCGGCTATTCGTGTTATTCCTACCTCCGATGTAGAACGATTCAGTGTGCAATACTCTCTAATCGTTACTTGATTCCCAACAATTAATCGCGTGTTGCCTCCAATATATTTTTTATCTTGACTATCGCCACCGATAATGGCTCCTTGATAGATGATGCAGTCTGACCCTATCGTAGTTCCATCGTTGATATGAGCATGAGAACGAATCCATGTCCGATCTCCTATAACCACATCCGCATCTACTGTAGCAAATGGATCAATTCGAATATTAACTCCTAATTGTGCCTGTGGATGTATGATAGCAAGAGGGCTTATATTCATATAGTGACTAACTACTTTGTACGATCTACAATTTGAGCTGTCAACTCCCCTTCAGATACAATCTTGTCTCCTACATATGCTGTGCCCTGCATTTGTACGATTCCTCTTCGTATCGGGCTTAACAATACCACTTTAAGCAATAAAGTATCTCCCGGCTTAACCATGTTTTTAAATTTCACATTGTCCATCTTTAAGAAATAAGTATCCCAATTAGAAGGATTCTCGACCATGCTCAGGGCAAAAATACCACCCGCTTGCGCCAGTGCTTCCATCTGTAATACTCCTGGAAATACCGGGTTATTAGGAAAATGCCCTTGAAATAATTGTTCGTTGAAAGTGATATTCTTTACTCCTACGACATGCCTATCCGAAAGTTCTATGACCTTATCTACCAGCATGAATGGGTAGCGATGGGGCAGCATTTCCATTACTTGCTCACTATTTAAAACAGGAGACTTCCGTGGATCATAAATCGGTAGTCCTCTAAGTTTTTGATCCTTTTTCAGTAGTGTAGTAAGATGCTTAACGAGTGCTATATTTCCTGTATGTCCCGGTCGCTTTGCTATAATTCTTCCTTTAAATCTCGCCCCTAGTAATGCCAGATCACCTATCAAATCCAATAATTTGTGCTTTGCTAGCTCATTGTCGGACTTCAATTGATAGCCTGCCTCTACTTTTTCGACGACCTCACTTACATTCTCTCTTCCCAATAACTGTAATGCCTCCTCCAAATCTGCAGTCAAGGTGTTTTTTGAAGGAATAACGATCGCATTATCTAAGCTTCCACCTTTAATCAAGCCTGCATTAGCGAGTTCAATGAGTTCAGAAGAAAATACAAAGGTTCTCGCACCTGCTATTTCCTCTCCATAGTTTGTTTGGGCTCCTAAGCTAGCATACTTCTGCCCTACCCGATCACTATCGTATTCTAATACTACTTCTATTGATAATTCTTCCGCAGGTAAGACGGTATAGGAAGATCCAGATTCACCATCTTCAAAAGTTATCATTTCATGATGGCCCCAAATTTTGGCATTTTGATCTTGTTCTGTCCGATTAGATATCAATTGATCGTAGAATGGCTTAGCGCTACCATCTAAAATAGGTGTTTCTTCCCCAACTAAAACCACTAAGGCATTATCAATGCCTGATGAAGATAAGGCTGACATAAGATGTTCGATCGTCTTAATATCATTTCCTCCTGAAGACAAGTCCGTACTGCGAGTTGTCGAAGCTACATATTTGGCTTCAGCCTTTATAGGTGTCATTTCAGAGATGTCTGATCTTACCCACTTTATTCCATGATCAACATCCGCTGGTTGCACACTTACCTTAGTTTGGACACCAGTATGTAGCGCTATTCCTTGCCAACTCAATTCCTGTGATACCGTACTTTGCTTATTGCTATTCATCTATTATTATTCTACTTTACAATCTTCCGCCTATCAAAGATACGGCTCTACATCAGACACATTCTAAGTTCAACGAAAGAATTAGACCAAAAAGTTACGATCTCTAAAGAATTATGCCTTAAGATCTTCCTCACTTTTTAATATATCTGGTAATTTCTTAAATATGGCGTAGGATCTTAGATAGTTGTGATAAGACAAGATTGGATATCCATACCATTTTTGGTTTGGCTCGGTTATATCTCCCGACACGCCAGATTTAGCTTGTATTTGAGAACCAGGAGCGATGGTAAGATGCCCTGCAATGCCTACCTGTCCACCTAACATACTCCCCTTCCCTATCTTTGATGAGCCTGATATTCCAGTTTGAGCAGCAATAACAACACCTTCTCCAATTTCGACTCCATGCGCCACTTGAATGAGGTTATCGAGTTTAGCACCCTTTCTGATAATTGTGTTTCGAATAGATCCTCTATCTATAACTGTCCCACTACCGATTTCGACATGATCTTCTATTATTACAGTCCCGGAGTGCGGTATTTTTACGTGCTTCCCTTCAACCATAACATGTCCAAACCCATCCGTTCCTATCACTGCATTAGGATAAACTATACAATCATTGCCTATTTCAACGCTATCCATGATTTTTACTCCTGACATTAGAATCGTTCGCTCACCTAATACTACATGCATACCGATATACACCTGATCCCCGATAACGGTATTGCTACCTATTTTTGTCCCGCTTTTTATTTTAGTAAAATCTCCTACTGTAATTGACTCTCCAAATACTACATCCGTATGAATACTGCTTAGGGATGAGATCTTCTCTATCTCCCTATTTAGCGATATAGAATCATGCTCCGCCATCCAATGTGATACATCAGCATAGGATGCATAAACATTAGGAACATAAATTAGCGTTGCAGCTGTTGGGGTGTCAGATTTAAAGTCTGTTGCCACTAAAATACATCGTGGTATCTCACTGTAGATATGATTGAGATACTTAGGATTTGCCAGAAATGTGAGACTATTACGGGTTTGACTTTCAATAGTAGCGATAGAATCCACAATAAGATCAGGATCCCCTTCCAGCCGCCCATTCACCTTCGATGCTATTTCATTAGCTGTAATCTTCATATTATACGAACGTATGAAGAAGTGATGAAGCGACATGAGGGTTTAACAACATTTTTGATTTAGTATGATTAATATATCTAAAAGCACCATTTTTGACCTAATATGAATGTAAGAATCGGAACAAGAGGAAGTAAATTAGCGCTCTGGCAGGCGAAACATTTACAATCGAAGTTGTATCAGAATGGATTTGAGTCCACATTGCTAATAATCAAAACCAAAGGAGACCAAATTCAGCATCTCGGATTTGATAAAATAGAAGGTAAGGGATTTTTCACCAAAGAAATTGAAGATGCTTTGCTAGCAAACGAAATAGATGTGGCAGTGCATTCTATGAAAGACTTGCCTACCACTATGGATGAGCAACTTACTATCGGAGGGTTATCCGAAAGAGCCGACCCTTCGGACATTTTGATAATTGGCAAGCATGCTCATGATCCTCAACGTCGGATGAGAATCAAAGAGGGCTCAATTGTAGGTACTTCTTCGATACGTAGAAAGGTACAGTTGATTCATTTCGCCAAAAGTCTACGGGCAGTAGATATTCGCGGAAATGTACCAACGCGAATTAAGAAAATAGATGAAGGGGTTGTAGATGCAGTTATTCTTGCATCTGCGGGTATAGATCGATTGGAGATTGATTTGTCCGAATACATTACACTTAGATACAATCCTGCTGAGTTTGTTCCAGCCCCAGCTCAAGGAGTTAATGCATATCAGTGCAGAACTAATGACAAGTCTGTACGACGTATTCTACGCTCTATTCATCAAAGTGAGGTCTCAAAATGCACAAATATTGAAAGAGAGATTTTAAGATTATTGGATGGTGGCTGTCAATTGCCCTTGGGTGCATTTGTTCAAAAAGACAACTTAGGATATCATTGTCACTCCGTCCTTGGCTCCACTCTTGGAGCGCCTTTGAAGCGTTATCAGTACAGTCAAAGTACTTCAGCAGGCATGGCCGCACATATTGTCTCACAATTGAAATTATAAAAAATGTATCTGGTTCTTGATGCTTCCGCAAATGGAAGACCTCGTTCTTACAAAGCTTCATTAGACGACACCTCCGCCTGGCCAAATCTCATGCACTTGAGTTGGATTCTACTTGACAAAGATCTCAAACCAATCGAAGATTATAATATCCTTATTAAAGCTGAAAGCTATACACCTACTGAAGCAGCACTAAAGAGTCATCATATCGATCCAGAAAAGATTCGTGAGAGCCCAGATACATTGAAAGATACGCTTGAAAAGTTTTCAGAAAGTGTAATGAAGAGCGACTATATTTTCGCTCACAACCTTCAATATAATGAAGGAGTTATCGGCAGTGAATACTATCGCGTGTCTATGAGCAGTCCACTGATCTCCGCAGAGAAATTTTGTCTTATGCATGAAGCGACATATTTCTGTAAGCTTCCTGGTAAGCGAGGCTATAAATGGCCGAGTCTCCAAGAAATGCACTCGCTTATGTTTAAGCAAGGATTTTCTCCTTCTGGACATGCAAGGGCTGATGTAATAGCCGCCTCAAGATGCTTCATTTACTTGATGAAGTCCGGAGCTTTAGAAGATTTATTTGACGAATAATGAGTGAGTTTGATGTTACTATTTTTGTAAGTAGACCTCTTGAATCTAATTCAAACATAAAAATATACCTGAAAAGTATCCATGTAGAATTTGAGGCTATTTCATTAATAGATTTTTCTCAAACCCCCTTTCTCTTGCCAAATACCGATTGGTTGTTTTTCTATAGTAAAAGCGGCGTTCGGTTCTTCTTTGATCAATTAAATCAGAAGATTGATCTTAGTATTTATAAATACGCATCATTTGGCGTGTCAACTGGGAAATATCTCGAAAAACAGATAGGAAGGGCCTTAGATTATAGCGGAAATTCAAACGCTATCCAAGTTGCAGAAGCCCTAACTAAGAAGTCTAAAAAAGAGACTATTTGCTTTGTAGTGGGTGAAAACTCGTTGAGAAGTATTCAATCCTTACTCCCTGTTGAAATTAATAAAAAAGAAATTGTCGTTTATAAAAACCAGCCTCGTACAACTCTTGAATTACATCATTTCGATATTGCTATAATTACCAGCCCTATGAATGCAACAACTTTTCTAAAATCCGGAGGTAGCGCAGACCATTATATCAGTATCGGGAATACTACCTCTGAGGTCCTAAAATCTTTAAATATTAATTCCAGTATTGCTAAATCACCAAGTGAAATAGGTATTACTGAATCGCTCAAAGGCCTTTACAAAGAATACTATAATGGCGTCGCAAAATAGATATCTTGCACTCCGATTCAACAGATCATAATCCGAAGTACATGCTCCGCTCATTATATGTCCAGAATTACGCAATCATCGACGAAGTAGAAATGCTTTTCGGTCCAGGATTCAATGTAATAACAGGTGAAACTGGGGCTGGAAAGTCTATCCTACTTGGTGCACTCAACCTCATTCGCGGTGGCAGAGCCGATACTAAGGTTCTCTATGACCAAGACAAGAAATGTATTGTCGAGGCTATATTTATTATTAAACCTGAAGTATTAAAGAAAATCGAACTAATAGATGGGCTTGATATTAATGTCACTGAAGTAAAGATACGTCGCGAGATTAGTAGTACTGGACGCTCTCGAGCATTTGTCAATGACCAAAATGTGCGTCTTCAAGATCTCAAGCAGCTCTCGGACACTTTATTAGATATTCACAACCAGTTTGACACAATGTCTATCTCAACACCTGAATATCAACTTCAGGTTATAGATGCAATTGCTGAAAACAAAGACCTCTTTCAAAAATATTCTTTAGCGTACGAGAAATATGTTTCATTAAAAGGAGAAATACGAAGATTAGAATCTTCACAATCTCAATCAAAACAGGATCAGGAATTCATTACCTTCCAATTAGAAGAACTTGAGAAAATAAAACTCGATGGCCTAAAAAAAGATGATATAGAAGGAGAATTCAACACATTAAGCAATGCCGAAGATATTAAGCAGATTCTAACCAAACTCAATTATACCCTTTCAGAATCGGATCAAAATGTGGCCGATAGTCTTCGTGAACTTCTCAAAGATCTTTCACAATACTCTGACGGTGCCCCACGCCTACTGGAGATTACACAATCTCTCGAAGATATGATTGAGTCCATGCGTGAGATAGAACAACTCTCTAACGGTATTGATGATTCTCTCGAAGTCAGTGAAGATCGTATCACTGAACTAAAAGAGATTATAGATCACCTTAGCTTCCTGGAGAATAAATATCATGTTATCGAAGTCCGCGAATTGATATTGATACGTGATGACTATCGAAAGAGAAGTATGGGAGACTATGATGTTGCTCAAATTTTATCCGAAAAGCGCCAAGAGCTGGACAACCATGTCAAGAAACTTAAAAAAACAAGTAAATCATTAACCGATAGTCGCCTTCGAGTAGTTGACAAAATTACTGCTACATTGGAAAAAAGTCTCCATGATTTAGCAATGCCAAATGCTCAGCTACTTATTGAAAGAGTAGAATTATCGGATTATGAGATTACAGGAAAAGACTTAATAACATTCTCTTTCTCGTCAAATAAAGGAATCGCTCCACAACCGATTAATGAAGTTGCTTCAGGAGGAGAACTTTCGAGATTGGCACTTAGTGTAAGGTCAATGATTGCGGAGTTGTTTGGGGTTCCTACTTTGATATTTGATGAGATAGATTCAGGAATCTCTGGTGTTGTTGCTCTTAAAGTAGGACACATCTTAGAGGATATTGCATTTTCACGTCAAGTAATATGTATTACACATTCTCCGCAAGTGGCCTCCATTGCTCAGCAGCATTTCTTTGTGGCAAAGCACGATACGGATATTCGAACGATCACTCAAGTCCATCTTTTGGATGAAGAGAAACGAACTGAAGAAATTGCCAAAATGCTAAGTACCGACCCTCCTTCGCCATCTGCATTGCAGAATGCGAGAGAATTACTGGGCCTCTAATTTTCGAAATACCCAAAGAGAATATTACGCATATTCGTACTCATGGAAGTACTTAATTATTCATTTTAGTGGAAAAAATCTTAAACTCAGTTGTTGATGATCAAGAGACTATAATTATCAATCTAGGTGCCCAAAATGTAGCCCTATCTTGAATAATATAATGGATGGAAGGAGACTATGCGTCTACTAAGTCGATTCCAAGAGACAAAAGCGTCAGGCAGCTATACTTAGAGCTTCAGAAATGAATTATATAGACAAAGAGTTACCGTCTGACGAATGAATAGCTTAAGCTGGGATATAGATATCTTGAAGACTATCTCTATTGTCAAAAGCAAAATAAGCTGAATCTAAAACGGATTAACCTTCTTGGAAAAGATAGACCAAAGAATTCTGCGAGAGCTTAGGTAAGCCAGAACGATAGCACCAAGATCTATCATGGTATTATTCAAGACCCTTTACTGAAAAATACCGACAAGTTTATAAGATTTATGAAAATATAATTCAACGTAGATTACATTACTAAATAGGAAATACTATTGCAATAAAAAGTGCCACAGCAATCCATTACTGTGGCACCTACGTTTTCATCTAAATCCAATAGAACACGGCTGTTTCCGGCGGCCGCGCCCCTGCTCTTATTCTACTATAATTAATTTCCCTTGATGTGTTTGATCACCAAATGAAAGATCATAGTAGATTATTCCTTTATTCAAATTCAACACTTGCTTATCAAGTGTAATTGTATTTTCCCCTTTTAGTATTTTTACGCCTTGAGACATTAGTTGTCTACCTGATACATCATAGACTTTGAGCAAGCCATCTCCATGGACAATCTTACTAAGCACTTCAATCGTAGCAATTTGATTTGTAGGGTTCGGATAAACTGAAACTTGAGA
>JBLIDB010000137.1:0-13371 GCA_047634015.1 Saprospiraceae bacterium | reverse complement strand
CAGGATTCTCCTTGATTGATGTAATCTCACCATGTGTCACATTCAATAATAATGCAGGCTCTACAAAGTCTTATGATTTCGTGAGAGAGTATGTAGCAGAAACTTCACAAGTGGATTTCGTGCCACATAGAGAAGAGCTTGCTGTAGATTATGCGGAGGAAAGTGAGATCGATGTTACACTCTTTGATGGGAGTCAAATCAGACTTTCTAAACCAACGAAAGGTTGGGATCCTACAAATCGGCTCTCAGCAGTCAATATGTTGAATGCTTCCAAAGAAAGAGGAGAAATAGCTACTGGTCTAATCTATATTAATACAGAGGCTAAGGATCTTCACGGTATGTTGAATACTACAGATACCCCCTTGAATCAATTGAGTGAATCAGATCTTACTCCCGCTCCTTCAGTGCTGGCGGATATTAATGCTTCTTTTAAATAGGGATTAGTATTTATTCAATCATTATCTTTTCGATATCTGCGAATTTGAATTTCATACTTCGGGATTTATCAAAGATGGACCAATTTTGGACGATATCATCTACTTCAATATCGAGGTCTTTGATGGCATTGTATAGCCCTTTAGTGGTTTTCGAAAGATTCTCTTTTGTGCTATTTTTTCTTAACCGAAATAGGTCATCTTGGAAGAGCATATTCTCTTTTGGAAAGTAATATATTAAATAGTCGTTCGTGTGTTTTGACTTACTGCCAATATGATAAATGACCATTTCTTGAGATGCATCGGATAGATTTTTCTGATTTTCTATTTCTTCGAATTGTAATTTATTGGGCTCTAACTGTAAGGCATCAGGATTTAAAGTGCGAGGAGCATCGGCGATATATCGCACATAATCTTGATCTTCCTTTGTGCACATAATTTTAGCACCTTCATGGATAAATGGTCTCATGCCGCCTGTGTAATGAGGGTAAAAATGACCAAACGCAAAATACTTGATAGGCTTATTAGGGGCGATTTTTCTGATTTCTTCTATCAATAGTTTTCCATTCTTGCTGTTTAATGGCGCTTCTGCTACAAAAATATAATCTGAAAATTGTACTATTAGATTTCGCGTGCCTAAATGGTGCAGGTTAATAAAATGGATATTGTCAGCATATTGCTCTACGGTAACATCAGGTTCCACTAATGATTCTACGTTTTCTTTGGGTTCTTCGGTAGTTTCTAATTTTGGAATAGATTCCGATAATATTTGAAGATTCTCTAATAGGACTTCGTCGTGTAATTTCCCATTCAATTTTTCAATTATACTATTTGTAGGAATTTGTAGTTCTCCCTTTCTTTTATAGTCACTATAGTTGTAACTGTCTCTTACATCTCCATACCCATAATATTGATCGTCACTTTCTATGTCATATAGCATTTCAATATGCAATAATAGTTTAGTAATGTTGCTAATATTTATGGTAACGGTATAGTTGTCGATCTTCATTTGGTATGAAGTAGAAGAATCATTATGCGCAGATACTTGAACTTTTTTTTGATGGAAGTAGTCGAGAATCATAGTAGGTGTATACCTGCATGTATTTATCATATGCTCATTGTATACAGAGGTAGAAACAACGGCAAGTTCATCCTCTCCATAATCAAGAAAATAGAGCTGCTTGTTTCTAATATTCTTAGTTGAGTAGTAGGTTCTATTGCGACTTGTTATCAGTGTATCTGCTTTGTGAAATTCAGTGACGCGAAGATGTATGCGTCCTTGGATGTTATAGGTGCTCATATCCCAAGGGTTCATACTATGAGAGAAATTATTTTCTATTTCATAATATAAAATGAAATAGATTCTGTCTGAAGTACAGCAACTTGTTGATTCCAGCAAGCCTCCAAGGGGTCTACAGCACATTGAGTTAAGAGTGAATAGGATGTAACTAAACAATAAAGTAGGGTGATTTTGCACATGCAATTAATTTATAATTCCAAGTGTTTTACTTCAGATGAGGTGAATTAAGAATTGGGCTGATTCCCGAGAATAACTGCTTGGTAGTCAGGAAGAAGCGTTTTTTTCTTTTCATAGCCATAGCTATGGCTATGAAAAGAAAAAATGTGATTACAATGAGCTGTTCGTAGTCATCTTGTTTAATTCTTAAATCACATCAATATAAAAAATGTAATTGTCGCGCTATATCCTTTCTACTCCTGTTAATGGATTGCAAATAATATGTAAATGAGATCTCAATGCGGATAGATTTATCTCTAAATTACGGCCAAGTATTAGTGCTTTTTCAAATAAAATGAAAAGAAGCCATTTCGCGTCTTTAGCTATATTAATAGAATTTACTCAGAGTCTAAGATCCTCTACATATACATCTGGATACTTCTTTATATCGAAATTGAAATATGTATCAGAGTATGATTGGTTAGGAAGGATGTCTGTTACTTCAAGAGTGACACGAGAGCCGTCTTTTCCAAATGCGATTACCTTCTTTATTTGCTTACCCTTTGTATCTAATGAGATATGATATTTTGCGTATTCACTATCGCGATTAATTGGTTTGAATTCTATTGCTGCGGTAGTCTTGGTTTTATGCAAGAGATGATATTCATACTTGCCAGATTTGTATTGCTTAAGGAGGTCTTTAGGAGAGATCATATAGTCACTCTCTTCATCTATTTCGTAGTCATTAATCTGAACTTCATTTTGGCTTGGGATATAGAGCCATAAATCTACACCATCACAGTACATTGTCTGATCTGGATGGGTAAAAACGAATTTTTCCCCTTTTTGAACGACAGTAACATCTGCCGTTCTTGTTTCCGCATCTGGGAAAGCCACAGTCATATCTATTTGTATTTCTATACTCTGATAGTCATCATATACATCCGAAACTTGATCGAGTATCTTTTTTGCTTGCTTATCTTGACCAATAACGCTTGCTGATAAGAGTACCAGAAACAATGTGAATATCTTCTTCATAAGCCTTATTTCTAATTAGACGCAAAAAGTCGTCAAGAATGCACAAAGAAAGCGTTAAAATCCTTCATGAGGATGGACTTTGGGTATCATTGTTCTATTACCTTAATACCAAGAAATTTTCATAGCCTCATTACTTTTTAGCTATAGATTGAATCATTGCTATTTTTACGATTTGTATATGGGTCGAAAAAAATTGATCATTTGTTTTTTGCTTTCGCTTTACTCCATAGCACTCTCTGGGCAGTATAAGTGGCAAGCACGTGATCCTATCGACCTTAACTTCATCGATTTTGGCGATAATAAATTGCTTTTATATAATGGCTTAGGGGTTGGTATAACTTCTTTGTTTAGTAAGGGGGATCACAATAATCTGGACTATAAGAAACAGTTTATAAGTCTTCAGTATTTCAGAGAGTACCAACGATCGCCTTTATCTCAATTAATTTCTTTGAACTATCGAAGAAGATGGCAGATAAGAAACTTTCTTTTTATAGGCACGGAGGTGCGAGGGTATCATGTTCGAGATACAGAAGTATCAACTCAAGGGCTTGGGATGAGTATGACTTTTGAATGGCACTTAATTAGGCAGTCCTGTTTTCGTTTGATCTATGATAATGGGGTAGGGCCGAATATTTTCTTAAAGCGATTCCCATTTGGAGGCACTAAATTTAATTTTACGACTAACTATGGCATTCGTATTGCGCAATTAATTGGAGAACGCTGGTGGTCGATTGGCATTCATAATATCCATATCTCTAATGCTGAAATCAAAGGGAGGAATCGCAATCCTGCATTGGATGCCATTGGAATATCGATTGGTTTAAATCTGGATTAGTGCGCTTCTACCTCAAGCAATATGCTCTGGGCCAATTCCCAACACTTTGGTCAGTATACGCTGTACTTAAAGTAGGTTTGGTTTCTCAAACCAGTTTAACGTTAGTGTATTTATACGAGTCTGAGATTGTTCGTTTTCGTATTCAGAAATATAGATAAAAACGGCTCCATATTATTAATAAGATGCGCCATATAGTCTTCAAAATTTCTTGATGCTATATCCTTCCTATGGATATCGGCTTGTATGATAGCAGATTTATCATCCTTTAGTTTAAAATATCTTTTACCGGCAGGAGATTTGAGAAAGCTTATAATTTTGGACCGTATTCCTTCATTTTCCATAGCGTCTCCATCAATTCCAGCTTCTATGTAAGAGCGTCCTCCAGCGTGAATATGTAGGCTCAGTTTAATATGTTCTTCTTGTGCATAGTTGGTCGTAAGCGTACAGGAAAAATTCTCTTTTTCTGCATCTTCTGCTTTCCAAGAAAGATTCCATTTAGTCCATGGAGATTGGGCTTTCGAAAGTATTAACTGACCAATTCTTGATAATTCGGAAAGCAGTGTCATATAGCCTTTATGCCCCACAGGATTGGTGTTTTGGCCTTTAAGAATTGCTTTTGATTCTTTTGAAATTCCTTGCACAATAATCTCTTTTTTGGTTCGAGAGTATAACCATTTGAGGAATCAGAAAGATGTGTAAGAGGCCTTAAATTTATGTTAATAGATTATAAGGAAGTGGAGTTCAAGTCAAGTATTTTCTGTCCTACTACTTATTTAGTAGGGGATAGTACCTTTCTTCAAGAATATTGACATGATGTATAAAGTGGCCTGTGATCATAAATGACAATGCTAATGGATTCATAGTTAACTCTGATGCACTTCCTTCTCTTAAAAGCGCTTTTTCGTCCATGCTCTCGAAGAGCCAAATAGTTGATTGCCTTAACGCTATCAATTCTTTGATAATATCTGGTATTTTTCTATTGTTAGCATCAATGTGATTATTGAATACCTCTTGGTCAAATCCTGGCATCGGAGTGCTATCTCCACGTCCTATTCTAAGGGCTCGGTAAGAAAAGACCCGCTCAGTATCGATAACATGTTGTAAGATGTCATTGATGTTCCATTTGCCAGGGGCGTAAACCAATTCTCCCATTGAGGTCCATCTATCACGATGTTTCTCGATTAGAGGTATTCCATGAACACTTAAGGCAGCTTGAGCGGAAAGCTCCGGGACTTGATCTATATATGTGTCAAAATACGAAGATGGAAGGTTTATTTGAGATTTAAGCATTGTGTTATCTGGTTTTTGGCTTTACGAATATAAGAACTTCTCTAAATCATTTCTCGGCAGGAGGAATACCTATTGCTCGATTTTTGGATACTTTAGCGATAGAACACTAAATGGAGAAGTATGGACGAAATGGATTTTATTACGATCATTAGATATGCTTGGATGGAGTATGATCCATCGCGAGCAATCAAATCCATAATTGACATCAGTGCGAAAGTATCTACCAACCATGTATATAAGATAACCTTAGTTAATAAGACAATTATAATTGCGAAGTTGAGCTACTTTGGGAAGTATGACGATTTTGTTGAGGATCATACGATTATAAATGTGTTGTCCAATAATTTGACATATCCATACGAAAGTGTCCTATCGAGATCATTTATGAAGGGGAATGATCTCTTTGTCCATAGATTTAAAAATGATGTTGTGGATGCGGCGGTCGTTTTTTATCGCCCTGTGAAAGTGAAGACACGCCCGCCTAAACGGTTCAATGAAGAGCAGATTATAAAGCTTGGACGAGAATTTGCCAGATTTCATAAAGCATGTCATGCGGTGAGATATACCTTACCTAAGAGCTCCAAGTCTCTAAGGATGGATGTTTTACAACTAAAGCAAAGGGTCGAACTTTCCCCCGCGGATACTTATAGTGAGCAGCATAGAGAATTGATTATAAACCACTGTGACACATTCGTAGCAGAAGCCAATAGAATACGACCGAAAAAGTCAGATTTTATTCCAGTATTTATAGACTGGAATATTGGCAACTTTTCAATTACACCAAGCTTTAGAATTTATTCGAGATGGGATTATGACTGGTTTCGTAATACTACTCGAGTGTTGGATTTCTATTTTCTTAGTCGGGTGGTAAGTGATGCAGGGGATATGACGGCCTTTACCTATGAAGTGGATACGTTGAAGAATGAAAGATTTCGACTCTTTTTAAAGAGTTATCACGAAGTGTTCCCCCTTACGAGAGCTGAAGTGTTTATGATTAAAGAAGGGTATAGATTCTTCTTACTCAACTATGTTCTAAAACATGGCACGTATTTTTTCAATGATAGGTATGCAACTAAACTTCAGAAAGATGTCTTAGACATACATTTATCCAGTATTGATGGTTTTGACCCTGGTGTCATTATTAAAGAATTAGGTATATGAATATTATAAAAGATAAAGATTCAATAAGGGCTATTATTAAGAAGTTTAAGGCGGTCTTCTTGGATTCTTATGGTGTAATAAAGAATCATAAAGGATTGATAGATGGTATAGAAAATACGATCGAATTTATCAGGAATGAGAACATCGCGTTAAGAGTATTGACCAATGATGCATCCAGAAGTCAGCAATCGCAAGCTGAAAAATTTGAAAGATTGGGACTTGCAAATATCGAAGCTGAAGATATCGTCACTTCTGGAATGATGGCAAGTGAATTTATTAGAAATAAAATTACCTCAGGTAAAGTAGCGTATATAGGAACATCTCAAGCGGCCTCATATATTATAGATGCAGATGTAGAGGCGATTCCAATAGATATGGTTGATGTCCAAAACCCTAAGGATATTAGTGCGATCGTATTTTTGGATGATGAAGGTTATGATTGGGCAACTACGATTAATCATACGATCAATCTTTTAAGAAGAATTAACGTGCCAATCGTTGTAGCCAATACGGATAGAATATATCCAGTAGCAAAGAATGATGTGGCGCTTGCCACAGGTGGAATCGCCCAACTTGTAGAAAATGTAATCGGACGTAAGTTTATAAAGTTCGGAAAGCCAGACTCTCAAATGTTCATGTTTGCCATGGAGCACTTGCAACATAAAGGGATTCAAGTAGAGCGAAAAGATATCCTAATGGTAGGGGATACACTTCATACAGATATTTTGGGTGGAAATAAATTCGGAATTAAAACTGCACTTGTGCTTTCTGGAAATACTACAGAGCGCAACGCACAACTTTTAATTGACGCAACTGGTGTTGTGCCGGATTATATTTTTGAATCCATAGTGTTGTAAAATTTTTAAGCATCCGGATCCATTCCAGCTTCTATTTTTGCTAGGCGCTCCTCATGCTCTAACTTCATCTTTGTGGTTTTATGAGCGTAGCTACAAACTATTGCAACGATAGGTATCATAAGTGCCAAAGTCGCCGGGTTAAAGATTGAATGAAAAAATCCTATCATTTTTTATTATTTAAGGGTTTGCAAAAAGAAGTGAATTAAGAATAGAGGACTAAATCGAAAGTGAAGACTTATGTTTATTTTCAATGTTCATAATGCTTTGCTCGTAGATAGTTATTGTATTCTAAATCTCTTCTAAATCTAAGTTACGGCCTATATATAGAAAGCGACATAGTTTATCGACGGACCCAAGAAGATATTTGATGAACCAAGAAAGATATTAAGGCTGTTATGAACCTAATAAGTTAATTCGACCCTTTGGATGAGGTAAGACCTGAATTGCAGGGCAAAATGATGCATTCGATCTAATTGTTCTTTTGTAAAGTGATCTACTTTATGATGATAGGTCATATGATTCGTCCCCGACGAAGGATCTGTAATTAATCGCAATAATTCCTGATCCAAAGAATGCATCTCCCATGGATGATGCAATCCAAGGAAGTGCCCCATCTCATCATGTACCAAAGTGCTTTTATTATCCAATCCTGGATATGCGATGAATAGTCTGTCGAATTGTGGACTATTGGAGCCATAAGTGCTATGATAAGCGCTAAGAACCGGTGCGAATCCAGTCATGGCAGTTATGCCATCATTTTTAGAATACGTTTCGAAGAGGAAGACATTTATATTTCCTACTTTTTCTACAGACGCTACCATGTCAACATAAGTGGAGGAGGTATTGGAGACATATTCTGAATGAATATCTGGGATATAGGCATGTTGCGTAGATAATGTGATATTCCCCAGTTTGAAACTGATCCTTCCTTCAAACTCTTCGTTTAGATATTCTATATTATCGTTTATCTGAGCAGTTGTTTGGGTATCAACTTCTGTCTTCCCCATCATGTAGAAGTTTATATGAAGTTCAGGCACTTCAAAGATGAGAAGTACTTCACGTTGCGATACCGCAAATAAAGACCAGACGATTATAAGTGTTTTCAGCTTTCAGGGTTTTCCATTAAACTTTTGCCCTTGATTGTTTATTGTCTTTCCGATAGAAGATATTGTGTTAATACTATATAGTTGGTTATATATATTGCTAAAGGATCTTTTTTGCATAGAAAGTTGTGCGGATTTTAGAATCGATTTGACAGTACTGTATATATTCTCTGCACTACACCTTTCTTGTATTAGTTCAGGAACAACATTGTCGGACAATATCAGATTGGGAAGTGAAATGTACGGAACTTTAATAATGCGTTTTGCAATCAAATAATTCAATAGATTGGTTTTATAACAAACGACCATCGGCGTATCAAGCAATGCACACTCTAAAGTCGCAGTTCCAGAAGTAACTATTGCAATTTCACTATGCAGCAAGAGTTGATATGGTTTGCCACTAACTATTTTTACTTGTGAGTGTAATGATTTTGGAATATATTTTTCTAAAATTTCTGTACGGAGGCCTTCTGCTTGACTGATACATATCTGATAATCTTGGAAGCGCACCGCAGCTTGAAGTATAGGAGTGAGTAAGTATTTGATCTCCTGCGGTCGACTTCCTGGAAGAATTGCGATTATGGGCTTTATCCCCAAATTATAATTAGAATGAAAATTAGAATCTCGTTGAGTCTCATTTCTAATATTGGCTAATGGATATCCATGATATTCGGCATTTAGACCTTTGGAATTAAAGTACTTTTTTTCAAATGGGAAGAGTACAATTATTTGATCGCAATATTGCTTGAGGGCCTCAATTCTATGCTCCCGACTTGCCCAAACTTTAGGTGGAATAAAATAGACGACTTTGTAACCTTGCTTCTTGCACCACTTTGCCAGACGGAGATTGAAACTTCCAAAATCAACCAGGACTATGGTATCTGGATTGAAGCGTAATATTTCTTTTTTAATATGAGCCATGATGCGCATGAACTTTGGCAACGCACTTATTACCTCTTGCCAACCCATTACACTAATGCTGTCAATGTGTTGGATGATATCGACGCCTGATTCAGCAAGATGATGGCCTCCCATAGCTTTTATATTGGCACTATGAGTTTGTATTAATTCTTTAGCTATAAGGGATGAGAGATGATCTCCAGAAGACTCGCCGCTGATAAAAAAGTATTTCACTCTTGAAATTATAGATGATGGATCACAATCCTATTTCGGAACAACTTTAGTCTTCATAAAGAGATGAATAGAAGAATGCAAACCAAGCTACACAACAGACCATGGTTGCAATAGTAATGCCTCGAAGCTGTTGTGTTTTAAAAGGACTGTTGGCTTTACGAATCCAGAATATATTTGTACAAATGCCTATTAGAAGAGTAGTCCTCATTCGCTTGCTATGAATGCCACCCATCGATTCATCCATCCAACCTGAAGCAACCATATAAGCAAAGATAAAATAGACAAGCGCAGATCCAATGAACGGTGAAATCAGTCCTATCCCAAATCCGAGCGGCAAACTATTTTTTTCTAATAGACTCATTTCTCGAAAGTTTCTAAAGTCTTTAGTGGAGCGATTGCCTTGTGATCTGTTAAGTCATGCATAGAAGGTACCACAGATACGTAACCGTGTTTCAGTGCCCAAATGTCCGTGTCTTCATCATCATTCTTCACTGAGAATGAACCCGTCATCCAATAATATTTGCGTCCACGTGGATCTTTAGCCTCCACGAATTCTTCATCCCAAGTTCCTTCTGCTTGACGGCATACTTTAATGCCCTTGATGTCTTCAATAGGTAATACTGGAATATTGACATTTATAAGATTGGTTCTCCCGAGCTGATGCTCAAGCGTATATTTCATAATCTTACGAGCGTAGTGCTTGGGTCCAGAGAAGTCCGCGTCAAATGCATAATCCAAGTACGAAAACCCAATGCTCGCGATTCCCTCAAGACTTGCTTCCATCGCTGCCGACATAGTACCACTGTAGATTATATTGATAGAAGCGTTAGAGCCATGATTGATACCAGATACACATAGGGCGACATCTCTATTCTTAAGTAGTACATTTCGCGCAAGCTTCACACAATCGACGGGCGTACCTGAGCATTCATACGCTTCAACTCCTTCGAAGATATCCACTTTATTGAGCCTCAGAGGCTTCTCCAGTGTTATGGCGTGACCTTGTCCAGATTGTGGGCTATCAGGAGCCACAACGACGACATCGCCAAACTCCTTGGCAACTTGCACTAAAGCCTTGATTCCCGGAGCAAACATTCCATCGTCGTTCGTAACAAGAATTAATGGTTTCGGTGTCATATTTTTGAATTTGAATACAAAAGTATCATTTAACCCGCTTTAAGCCTTAGATATTATATTACGACACGAACTCGATGTAAATATGGTATCAACCTCAGGCTTCTGCCATATTTTATTGCAATTTCATCTCTCATCACGAAAACCTAACTCATAAAATGGAATTAAGAGAAGAATAGGCGTGTTTCGAGAACCAAGTATGTGGGTTTCTGTTGATCAACCTATACTTTTGCATTATGAGTAGAAAAGGAGTGCTTTTGGTTAATTTAGGGACACCCGATGCCCCGACGTATAAGGGACTTAGGACTTACTTAAATCAGTTTTTGACGGACAGAAGAGTGATCGACATCCCTTGGCTCTTCCGTAATATGATATTCAAAGGAATCGTTGCTCCTCTTCGATCTGGAAAAGTATCTAAGTTGTATAAGTCAATATGGATGGAGGAGGGGTCTCCTCTGAAAGTCTACGGAGAACGGGTCACAAAGGGAGTACAGGAGATACTTGGAGATGATTATGTGGTTGAGTTAGCAATGCGGATTCAAAACCCTTCTATAGAGAGTGCTCTCAACAAATTAAGAGCTGCTAATGTAAGTGAGATCATCGTGTTTCCGCTGTTTCCTCAATACTCTTCAGCAACGACGGGATCTGTATTTGAAGAGGTCATGCGCCTTCTTGGTAAGCGTGAGCAGATACCCAATATCAGAATGGTCAATTCTTATTATGATCATCCTGAGATGCTTGCAATCTATGCTGATAATGCCAGAAAAATGGGATTAGATAATTATGACCATTATATTTTCTCATTTCACGGAGTTCCAACGCGCTACTTAAAAAAGGAAAATAATTACTGTAAGTGTGATACGAATTGTTGTCAGAAAATTGTTCCTGAAAATCAATTTTGCTACACCGCTCAGTGCAATGCGACAGGGCATGCTATAGCAGCATTATTAAATATTCCAAAAGAGAATTATACTATCGCTTATCAATCGAAATTTGGAAGAGAAGAATGGGTCCAACCGTATTTAGATGATGTGTTAGAAGAAAGATTAGCAAAAGGAGATAAGAGAATTATGGCCTTCTCTCCATCGTTCGTGGCGGATTGTTTAGAAACAACTATGGAGATAGCAGTGGAATACAATGAGGAGTTTATTGAAGGCGGAGGTGAAGGATTAGATCTTGTTCAAAGTTTAAATGATGACCCAAGATGGATACGTATTGTTGCAGATTTAGTTAAATAGCAGAATGATTCGTGCCTTAGCACTCTTTCTTTTCTTTGCTTCTTGTTCTAAGCCTAATTGCAATAGCCCTTCAACAGAACTTACATCTATCACGGATGCTCAAAAAACAGGAGTAGAATTAGTAGTCCTTGGGACAATACAAGATGCTGGGTCTCCGCATATCGGATGCAATAAACCTTGTTGTATAAATCTATCTGTAGCTGAGGCTGCAGTAAGACAGGTGTCATGCCTTGGAATTATAGATTACGATAATGAGCACACTTATTTATTGGATGCTACGCCAGATCTAACATCTCAAGTGGCGAATCTACACACTCAGGCGAATTGGAATATTGGGAAGTCTCCTTCTGGAATTTTCCTTACACATGCGCATATCGGACACTATACGGGATTAATGTATTTTGGAAGAGAAGCTTTAGGAGGCGATAGAATTAAGACGTATGCCATGCCGCGGATGGTGGAGTTTCTGAGTACTAATGGCCCTTGGAATCAATTAGTAAAATTAGAGAATATAGAGTTGCATAAGTTGGAACAGGATGAGCCGGTTAGGTTGTCAGACAAGCTAAAGATAACTCCTTTCAGTGTTCCCCATAGGGATGAGTTTTCGGAAACTGTGGGTTTTAAGATAGAAGGACCTCAGAAGTCATTGTTGTTTATTCCAGATATCGATAAATGGGAACTCTGGAAACGCTCTATTCTTGATGAGATTAGAAAAGTAGACTACGCTTTCCTGGATGCCAGTTTTTATAATACTGTGGAGTTGGGACATAGAGATCCTACTGAAATCCCTCATCCTTTAGTAGAAGAGAGTATGGCATTGTTTGATCAGTTATCGGAAGCGAATCGAAGTAAGATTTATTTTATTCATCTTAACCATACTAATCCGTTATTGAATACTATAAGTCCAGAATACGCAGAAATGAAAAGACGGGGATACCAATTAGCCCAATTTAATTCAACGGTACACCTTTAATAATCAGTTTTCCAACATTAACAATTTATGAGTGATATAGATTTTCTATTCTGGATTCCAATAATCGTCTTTGCCTCTTTTTTCATATATGCGGGATACGGCCATTATAAAAAAGCATGGTTCTTCTATAAAATCACACCTCCATTACTACAGCCTTACAAGAAGACAATTAATGTGATTGTTGGAGTTGCTGAAGTGTTAGGGGGTATCGGACTTTTAATTCCACAAACAAGAAGTGCTGCGGCGTGGGGCATCATTGCGCTTCTTATCGCCGTCTTTCCAGCTAATATTTACATGCTCACATCTAAAGGTTCTGGAATGAAGATATCAATGGCATTCCTATGGATCAGATTGCCTCTTCAATTTGTAATGATCTGGTGGGCGTATCAGTATGTGTAATTCTTAAATACTTCACTTTAATATTCCTGTAGATGCGATCGGCATACTTTTAGATATAGTATAGGTCATATTTTATACGCTCTTTCTCCATGATGAGAAAGAAACAAAGACTCAAGCCAATTTAAAGCAACCCATTCCCTAAAGCGGTTCTTTCAGCCAAATGTCTCTTAGATATTTGATTTAGACTTTTATCTATATAGAGCTGCCCGTCATGTTAAACATCTTGAATTCAACTAACAAATGCAACAGCTTGCTGTTGTCATAAGAATAGGAGCAGCCTACTTGCTTTTGGCCATGGCCAAAAGCAAGTAGGCTGCTC
>JBLIDB010000136.1:0-13460 GCA_047634015.1 Saprospiraceae bacterium | reverse complement strand
GTTACGATTGTATATAATTCTCCTTGAGATAAACTTGTCTCATCCATACTAAGATGGCTAGCTATATTCGCAGGAAAAAGCATCCACTCTGAAGCATGTTCTCCTTGTTTCCAAGATGTAAAATTACTCAGATGTGCATAGTATTGCGCTTGGAGTTGTTTGCCATCTAATCCCAATATATCCACTATCGTCTTGCAGTTTATGGGCGTCTTATCGATTAATCCCTTTTAAAAAAGTGGCAACCTCAGTTGTCATCCGAGTGCCTTTTTCGAGTAGTTGCCAATTTCTTTTTACGCTACTACCGTCCTCTTTATTTTGCCAACGTCGTCGCTTGACTTTGTACTTACATCGTTTGCCTCTTAGTGGAAAATCTGTTATTGTTTCCTCTTGATAGAAGCCTTTCGATTCTAAACTATCCTTATTATAGCCCGCTGGAGCTATGTTCATTTCTCGCAAATCAAATACGTACTCAGCAGTATCTGTGTTAAAGGATACTACCTCAAAATAATCTAATAACCCCGCTGGGAAAAATGCTTGTAGTAGTTGTTTGTCCATTCCCCTAGGCAAACAACTTTTATTATAGTATTCTATACTCCTCCTAACTTTTCATCCTGATCCTTGAATTGCTGCAAAAAGAGGAAAAATGAGTAAAAGAGGGCGCGCAGTATGGTTTATTGTTATGCTATTTGTATTTCAGACGATCTCTGGCCACACAACTGCTACAATATCAGGTAGAATAGTAGATGGTATATCGGCAGAACCTATCCCTTTCGCAAGTATCGTCCTACTCAATAGTGATAGCGTAATGACTGCAGGAACTTTATCTGAAGATGAAGGAAGGTTCACCATTGATGGTGAACATCAAGGTGCCTATCAGTTGGAGTATTCCTATATCGGATATCGGACTGAGCGACTAGCAGTATTGGTAGAAGGTAAGAATCCAATTTATAATGTGGGAGATCTTAAAATAATCACACAGGCCAATGAATTAGAAGAAGTCGTTATCAACGCACAGAGAGCTGCAGTAAGTAGTAATCTGGACAAGAAGTCATTTAGCTTAACTGATCAAGTCGCTCAATCCGGAGGCTCTATATTGGATGCGATGAAAGCCTTCCAGGAATCGCGGTAGATCAAGAAGGAAATGTGCTATTAAGAGGAAGTGACCAAGTGGCCGTTTTGATAGATGGTAAACAGTCAGGAATGACAGGGTTCGGAAGTCAAAGAGGATTAGGGAATATTCCAGCTGCTAATATTGACAGAATAGAAATCATTAATAACCCACCTGCTAAGTATGATGCTTCAGGAATGGCTGGGATCATTAATATCATTTTTAAAAAGGAAAAAGTAACAGGATTCAACGGTGAAATCGGGATGTCCTTGGGGCTTGGCGAATTGACAACTCGCAAAAAAAATTTGCCAACCAGTCTAGGGAGATATAATCTCAATCCAAAGTATAATCCCAATGTAAGTTTAAATTATAAAACCACAAAGAGTAATTCCTACCTACAAGCGGAAGTATTGGATCAACGGAAACTTCCCAATAATGAGTTTACCAGCCGTTCATATAATGATGAAACGAAGACGATATCCGCTGTACCAGAGAATAGAAAGCAAACCCATTACATAGTTAAGACAAGAACAGAGTGGACCCTCAATGAGAATAACACTTTGGGGATTTCTGGGATCTGGGATTATGAAAGTCATGTGGACACCTCTCGGGTTCCTTTTATATATTTGCTTACCAATCAACGTAACCGCTACTATCATTGGAATGAAGTTGAGGTCACAGGCTTTGTCAATGTTCAAGCTGATTTCGAACACCAATTTGCAGATCTTGGCCATCAACTAACCCTTCAGACCCAGTATTCAAAAGGATGGGAGGATGAATCTTATTTTCTAAACGATAGTTCCGCCATACGACAAGGAACTGATGCTACCCACCTTATTGCTACAGAGCACACAACTACTTTCAATGCAGATTATGTGAAGCCCCTCAGGTCTGGAAGGGTAGAGTTGGGTAGTCAGTTGAGATTTCGCACCATACCGGTCACTTATGATATTATTCCCGGCGAGCAATCTATAATATATGAGGGTATTGGTGATTTCTCAGATTGGGGAGAGAACCTATATTCTTTCTATTCTAATTATCTACTTGAAAAGGAAGTGTAGATATCGAAGCAGGATTGCGCCACGAGCATGCAGATGTCTTTTATAATGTAGACCCTACTAATATTTACTATGCTGAGAATGATGCCTATAATTATTTTCGCCTATTTCCCAATGTAAGACTCACCTTCAAGTAAGACCCTTTTAATAATCTCTCCCTCTTTTTTAATAATCGTGTTGACCGGCCCGGTGAACCCAATCTCCGAGTCTTTCCTAAGTATGACGATCCAGAGTTACTCAAAGTTGGTAATCGATATGTGAGGCCACAATTCACCCAAACATATGAGGCGGCCTATAAGCGGATCTGGGATTCAGGATCTCTTTTTCTGGCCGCTTACTATCGTAATTTGGAGTCTCCTTTTCTCAAGATCTTTAGTATAGATGATTCTAATCCCAACTATACCATCATAAACAAGATTTATCAGAATGTTGCTAGCGGATCCAATACAGGACTTGAAGTATTATTATCACAAAAGGTGGGGAATATTTGGAATCTATCAGCAGGATTTAATTGGTACAACAATACGATAGATGCCTTTAGCGGGACATTGCTTTTTCCATTTGTGCGTCCTTTTATGATCGATGCATCAAGCGATCAAACTTGGGATTTGAAGCTTAATAATCAAATAGCAATTTCTCCCCAAACAGAGCTCCAGCTAACAGCCATCTATCAAGCAGATGAAGAACACGCCACAAGGAAAACAACTTTCTCGCTCATCGATTGATGTAGGACTAAAGCATACGATATTAGGGAAAAAAGGGGGCGATTACATTTGCATTTAACGATATATTTAATGGCTTCGGAATCCGAGAAGAGATTATAACAGAGACCTTTACGGCACTTTATGAGAATTATGGAATCGCAAGTAGTAAGACTTGGAATGAGTTATAGATTGTAATAGAGTGCAAGTATATAAGAACCCTCCAACCTCTTTTTAATGTAACTAAAGTTTTAGCCAGTTGACCCTTATAATGAATCCATTCTTTATAAGATGACCAATAAATTTCAATGATACGAATATCGCTCAAAGTATAAATAGAATACTGGCAAATTTATTTATTTGATTACGGCTATATTAAGAGTTGAATCTGCCGCTCATTTGTTCTATTAATCAATCTACCATCTTTCCAAGATGCAATATTCGACCTCCTGATTTATTGACAGGATCTACACTTTTTCCTATAACCACTCCTTCAAAAGGAGCATAATACTTTTCTATCGACTTGCCAAAAACATTGCGTAATGATGCGACCTCTTGCCCTTTCTTAACATGCTCTCTTAATTCTACACTAACAGTTAGAAATCCTCCTTTGGCGGTATACATCCATTTTGATCTTTCACAAAGCACTGTTTCTTTTTCAGATGTTATAATTTCGTCATCTATCATGTCCAGATGACACAGCACATTATGAACACCCTCTATTCCGCTGCGGATCAGTCTCTTTTGGAATGTATTGGGATTGCCTACCTCTACTGTTATTGCCTTAATACCCAATCTCGCTGAAGATCCTCTGAGTGTTCCATCAGATGCCGGATTATGAACAATGATATCCGCATTTTGAAGCAATGCCATTTCACGGACTAGGGGATCATTCATGTCAGCACGAATATAATAGCTGTTGATTCGACCTGTACTTGCGGTATGAAGATCTAACAGGTATTCAAATTTGTTAGCGATCAGCTTCATGAATCTGTAAGCATAAACTTGACTTACATTTCCATTCTTTTTTCCAGGCATGATATGATTGAGATCTGTGCCATCTAAAAATCTTCTTTTCTTTCTTTGAAATGCTAGAACATTAACTACGGGGACTCCGACGATCGTTCCTCTAAGTTCTTCAATATCTATTTCTCCAAACAATCGCTGAATTACTGAGATACCATTTAGTTCATTACCATGGACGGCAGCTGTAACGCCTAAAATCGGGCCATCTTGGACACCTCTTGCCACCATTACAGGAATACAAATAGGACTTCCAAATCCATCCGAAGCTATTTTCATCCAGTAGTGCGCAATTTTTCCTTTTGGAGTATCTGCGATATCGAACTTCTCGATATATGTTGCGTCGTTACTTACTATTTGTTGCATTGATCAAATATTTTTTCAATTGTTTTTTCAATTATTGGTAATCCTGTTTGCTGTTGTGCATTCTCAAATCCTCCAACACTCAAGGTGTTAATCTCTGATATAATTCGAAGTCCATCATCATTGACTAAGGTATCTACTCCATAGATTAAGATTCCTTCGGACTTCATAAATGGCGCTATGTGAGCGATCATCTCTTCTTCTTCGGGAGCGATAGAAGATTCAACGGACGTACCACCTTGAGCTACGTTGCATAACCAAGAATCTTTAGCAGGAAGTCGCAGTGAACTGGCCATTATAATATCATCCATTACGATGATTCTTTTATCACCTTGGTCTACGTTTTTCAAAAATTTCATCGCCAGACACCCTTCTTCTTCCAAAGTGTTTTGAATAGTTGGCAGATACTCTTTTGCTGAATGGCGATTCAAGCCATCATCTAATTTATCTTCCCATATTCTAATCAATCCTCGACCGCCATACTCTCTTAGTGGTTTTAATACTACAGCATGGATGCTTGCGTATTCCAAAACTTCATCAACACTCCGAACAAGCTTCATCGGTGCACAGTATTCTGGGAAGCTCAATAAGTAGGCCTTACTACTTGTTTTGATGATTCCTGATGGACGATTGATAATTGGAATTCCTTCAAATATGCTTTCTATCCAATGTAGAAACTCATCAGACACTGGCCGAGGTAATCTCAATAAGACCAAATCATATGAAGTATAGTCTGTTGGAGTCAGTATATCAGTATCGCTTAGAATATTATTCTCCGCAGCATATTTAAAATCAGCTGTTGCTGGCATCACCATCAGCTTACTTGAATCCATCTTTTGGAAGAATCCATTATTCTCGACGACCCCACGATTAGCAATATCTATAGAGTGGCATTTTTTATTAGAAAGCATCTGGCGCACGATCGGATATAGCGAATTACTAATACCATGATTTCGATGATCGGTGAGCACCAAAACCTTATATCTCTTGTCGATCATTTCATTATCTCATTAAGGAGAGTAATATCATTGTTCAACGACTTGAATAGGCGCATTCTAAACTTCCCCTTAGAATTGTATAAGTTCTTACACATTTTATCAATGGCAATGGTTGAGAGCACCGTCTGAATAAATGCTTCAAGAAGATCATCCAATCCTAAACCAAGTTTGTTGAAGTCTCTTCTGTCCATGAGCATTAATCTGTTGGTATCAGAGCTCCAGAGATTCTCTCCTTCCTTTACGGAAAGGTTAGTTCCAAGCATACTCCAACTATCACTTCCCGGGCTAATCTGATCTACTAAAGGCTTAGCAGCCTTGCGACTATACACACACAGTGGTTTGATACCATCCTCTGTACTACTAACCATGAGCCTTAGGTCAGTAACGAATGTTTCGCCCTTAGGAGAAGGAATAGTACCTACATGGTAGAATTTACCAGTACTACTAACACTGCTCCAATTGTAATTACCAATAAGGCTTTGGACGATATACCGTTCATATTCTATATCCATGTCCATGAAGGTGTCCAGCTCGTCTTGAGAGATGATGGTGAATACTCCTTGACCAGCATTACTGTATGGAATTTTAACGACAGCATGTCCTCCTAACTTTTGTACCCAAAGAGGGATTTCTTCCTTGCTCACATCCCATATGGTTTCTGGAGAATTAATCTTCAGACCATGTCCTGCCAGTTCTGTATTATAGATATCATAAGCCTTGGCAGCAACCATCTTGTTACGACCTCCTGCCAGGCAAGCGGCGATAGGATTTAGAATTTTAGTCTTACATGAGAGTGGTAATCGATTCCAAGGTTTCTGCGTCAGATATCTGAATACAGCCCGTATTGGCTTCCACTCTCCATCTGATAATATGTGAATCACGTCATCCACGATTTTGAAGTGATCATTGGCTTGGCCATTATACATGGGAACTAACAAAACATCTTCCTTGAATACATCCGCGATAACGGCAGCGTATCCTGAGACTTCCATATAGTTCTTATCGTAGATCAGTGCAAGGCTTCCTTTGATACCCGCTGCACCTTGTTTCTTTTTTAGCATCGGCTTAAAAGTCCGCTCTATAAGCAATCGATAACTTCCATCCTCTTTGTTGTCATCTACTAAAGGCATAGATTTTTGGCCGGAAGGGCAGGAGTTATTTTCTAATACCACCATCTGACGATTTCCACCAGCTGAAGTTGCATTAATCAGATCGGCACCGCTCCATAGGAAGTATTTGCACCTATACGATAATACTTCATTGAGCTTCTCTCTATCCACGGTGGGATTGAGATGACAATAGCGGTTTATAATTCTTTCTTTGGATAGATTAAGGAAGAAGCTCACCATCGGATGGATGGTTGCATTCAGCGCCTTGGGATACCAGTGATCCTCGCTAACGAATGATCCCGGAGGGATCAATTCTATTGCCTTTTTCATAAGATAAAATGATAATAAATGTCTTAGTTATGAAAATTGTTATTTGATTCTATTGGCTTCTATGATAGAACATCAATCCGAGAGTAAAGATGTACACTTTTAATTATAGATCAAGGGGTTTTAGTTATTATTTACTTACAATTATTCATATCGAATAGACACCTTAAAGGGCAGTCGTGACTTTGAAATAAATGTAGTTCCTGAGGATTAAAAATTATCTAAAAACATTCCTATTTAACATAACTAAAGTTATAGCCTGTTTTGAAAGAGATCTCATTATAGAGCGCACGACAGATGGCCTCGCCTCAGCTCGTGACCGGGGCAGGGTAGGAGGCCGATCCAAAGGCCTCTCTCCAGTCGCGAAACAGAAAGTATCAATCGCTTCAGCATTTTATAAAGAAGGACGATTGTCTGTATCTGAGATCTGTACTCAGATTGGCATTAGTAAGCGGACTTTGTACAAATACTTGAAAATCAGAAGAGTTGCGGTGGGAGCACTGGCTTAGAAGAGTTTGGCATAGAGAGTTTCTTGACAAAGAAGAGATAAGTAGAAAGAAATTTCAGTTTATTTTCATTCAATATTTGTTTTAGTAGACGAGTGGTCATATATTTGTTCTATTCTAGATAGAAATGATAGTACAGGATAAACGTGAAGCAAAGGTTGAACACCTTCTTGAAAAGGGTACTGAGCTCTTATGGTCAAAAGGATATACGGCCACGAGTGTTAATGATATCGTGAAATCAGCTGGCGTTCCTAAAGGTTCATTTTACTTTTATTTTGATAGCAAAGATGATTTTATATTAAAATCTCTTGACAGATATTTCAAAATGATGATAAAACCTGCACTTGAAATATTACATAATGATGTGATGTCACCTAGAAGTAGACTGATTGAATTTTATGAGTTTAGGATTACAACTCTCAAAGAAGAATTGCATTGTCAAAAGGGCTGCATGGCTTGTAACCTGAGTAGTGAAATATCTGAACGAAATGAGCCGATCAGGGATAAAGTGAATTCGTTTCATGCAAAAATGAGAAATGAAATCGTAAAAGTGGTTGAAGAGGGCCAGCGGGTCGGTGAAATAGGAAATAAAGTCAAAGCAATAAATTTGGTAGCATTTATTGAAGATGCGAGCAAAGGCTCAATGATAAGTATGAAAGAAATGAAGAGTGCTTACCCAGTTGACAATGTGTTGAATATCGTCAAGGAACTATTGCTTTAAAGCTTTTTTTTGATCACTTTGTAGACGAGTGGTCAAGTATGTTTACACAGTAAAATATTTTTTTAACGAATTTATAGACGAGTGGTCAACAGTCTTCTTTCATGTTGAATCAAAGATCATTAATCAAAACAAATAATAAGAATGAGCAAAATTAAAGAAGTCAGGAGCTCTATAAACAGCTTTGCCGTAAAATGGACTGAATTAGTATTGAAGTTTAGATGGCCTGTGCTCGTCTTGTCTATTTTATTGGCTTTTGGCTTAGGGTCTCAGGCTAAAATGCAATTTGATGGTGATTATCATGCTTTTTTTAGTAAAGCCAACCCAGAATCCGAAGCATTTGACGCGCTTCAGGATAAGTATTCTAAAGATGATAATATAGTCATAGTACTTAGCCCTAATAATAAGGAAGTATTTACAAAAGAAAACCTTGGGGCAATTGAAGAACTTACGGCAGCTGCATGGAATACTCCCTACTCCTCACGGGTAGATGCGGTAACAAATTTTCAGTATACACGTGCCGTAGATGACGACTTATTTGTTGACGATTTGGCCTACGAATCTAATTTAAAAACAAAAGAGGAGATTGCAGAAATCAAAAAGGTGGCCATGAGCGAGCCTCTCCTTGTAAATCGTTTGCTCAATAAAGATGGTTCGGTTACTGCGTTGAATGTAACCGTAAAGTTGCCAGGAGAAGATACGGCAGCCGAGATTCCAGAAGTTACTTCGTTCGTGAGATCAATGATTTCAGATTTTAAGGATGCACATCCTAATTTCAAAGTACATACTTCAGGTATGGTGCCTTTGAATACGGCCTTTTTCGAATCAGCTCAAAATGATATGGCACTGATTGGCATTATGTTTTTGATAGTCATTTTTACTACTTTATTACTCACGAGAAGTATTGCAAGTACCATATCAACCATAGTGGTTGTGATTTTTTCTATCGTTAGCGCAGTAGGATTTGTTGGTATAACTGGAATAAAATTAACCCCACCATCATCAGTATTCCCAACAATGATTTTAACGCTTGCCGTAGCCGACAGTATTCATATATTGATTACGATGCTGCAAAAAATGAGGCAGGACGGATTGGAGAAAAGAGCTGCAATATTAGAATCTATGCGGCGCAATTTTGCTCCTGTATTTATTACAAGTCTAACTACCGTTATCGGATTTCTAACTATGAATTTTGGAGATGTACCTCCATTCTGGCATCTTGGTAACATTACTGCTTTTGGTATGACCATGGCCTTTCTATTTTCGACGACGACTTTGCCAGCACTGATGAGTATTCTTCCTGTTAAGGTAAAGCACGATCAAGACCAAAGAAAGAAGACGAATTGGTTTACAAAAATTGGAAATCTAGTAACCAATCATCCGATACGAATTTCAATTGCTTCCTTTGGAGTTATTGGAATATTGACATTTCTTGCTAGTTTAAACTCATTCAATGATGATTTTGTAGGATACTTTGATGAAAGCATTCAATTTCGTGAGGACACTGATTATATCTCCGAAAATTTGACGGGTATTTTGAATGTTGAATTTTCTCTTGGGAGTGGAGAAAGCGGAGGCATAAGCAACCCCAAATATCTTCAAGATTTAACAAATTTTGAAAGCTGGCTCAATGACCAACCTGAAGTTGTCCACGTCAACTCATTTAGTGAAGTGGCCAGGAGGGTGAATAAATCTATGCATGGTGATGACCCTGCTCATTATAAAGTACCCGATAATAGGGAGGAGGCTGCACAATATCTTTTGTTGTATGAACTTTCTCTGCCCTTTGGGCTGGATCTCAATAATCAGATAAATGTTGATAAAAGTGAGACCAGACTTACTGCCACCATTGAGAATTTGAATAGTGCTCAAATGATCGAGTTTACTGAAAGGGCGCAGAATTGGTTGTCGCAAAATACTCCAAGTTACATGCATGCACTTGGGGTTAGTCCTACATTGATGTTTTCAAAGATCGGATTTCGACAGGCAGACAGCATGCTCATAGGCAATACAGTAGCATTATTTCTTATTTCGCTGATTCTGATGTTTGCCCTTAAGAGTACGAAGTTAGGTCTGCTCAGTCTGATTCCAAACGTGGCTCCTATTATCGTTGGATTTGGATTTTGGTATTTATACAGAGGTGAAATAAATGTGGGGATGGTTGTAGTCTTTGGTATGACCTTAGGAATAATCGTAGATGATACTGTACACTTCATGAGTAAATTTTTGAGAGCGCAAAGAGAATATGGATACAATGCTAAGGAAGCTGTGATATATGCATTTGAGACAGTAGGTAAAGCGCTTCTTACGACAACGTTTGTGCTGTTGGCAGGATTTACAGTACTCGCCACGTCTTCATTCGCACTTAATAGTTACATGGCTCGTATCACAGTGGTGATCATTCCTGCAGCTCTAATTATAGATTTTTTATTCCTGCCGGCACTTTTGATTTTGGTCAGTGGGGATAGAAAAAAGGAAATCAATGTGAAACCCGCAACGCTTGTAACGATTTAGTAGAATAAGAATAATTATAAAATAAAATCTAAGTAAAATGAAGAGTCTGATAATTACAACAGGAATAATTTTAGCTACATTTTCGATGAACGCTCAAGATGCCGAACGAGGCCTTGAGATTGCAAAATCTGCTGAGCTAGCCGATGAGGGATTTGGTAGTTCAACATCAAGTCTTAAAATGGTGTTAAAAAATAAGAATGGTCAATCCAGTGAAAGATTCCTTTCTAATCGAACTTTGGAACTTTTAGAAGATGGCGACAAGTCATTGATCGTTTTTGAAAGCCCCAAAGATGTAAAGGGCACAGCAACGCTTACGTTTACACACAGAGAGGGCAGTGATGATCAATGGTTGTTTTTACCTTCAATAAACAGGGTAAAAAGGATATCATCTAGTAACAAATCAGGACCTTTCGTGGGAAGTGAATTTGCTTATGAAGATCTCTCCTCGCAGGAAGTTCAAAAATATACTTATAAATTTATCGAAGAACAAGGTGATATTCTCGAGGTAGAGCAAGATCCCGTAGATGTCAAATCTGGTTATACCAGAAGACTCGTATCATACAACTCTACGTTGGGATACAGGATAGAGAAAGTAGAATTCTATGACCGCAAAAATGCCCTATTAAAAACACTTACTTACAAGGATTATCAATTATATAAGAATAAATTTTGGAGAGCGCTGACTTTCGAAATGATAAATCATCAGACGAATAAGGAAACGGTACTTACGTTTAGCGATTATAATTTCGATGCAAATCTTAATGAAGATGACTTTTCACAAGCCGCTCTCAAAAGAGCAGGAAAATAAGATATTTCAGAAGGACTCGCTGTAGATGCGGCGAGGAGAGGTAGAAATCCTCCTCGTCCCATATTAAATGATCAAATCTAACAAAAGTGAAAAACTACTTATTGTTAATATTCTTATTGATAATCTGGGTTAATCTTCAGGCGCAAAATGATGAGAAAAAAAGGGTGACTCAGGAATTTGAGTTGGAGTTATCGGTAGAAACGACTTATTACCCAACTGAAGGACAATTTACAAGTCAACATTCTTTTTTTCCTTCATTTGCAGTTACTCCAGAATATGCTTTATCTTGGAATAATGGATATGAAAGTCTAAAATTTAAGGGCTTCTTTCGATTGGATTTAGATAAAAAAAGGACTCATTGGGATATTAGAGAATTATATTACCAAAAGGCCCAAAACAATTGGGAGCTAAATATAGGCCTCAAAAAGGTATTTTGGGGTGTTACCGAAAGTACTCACCTAGTTGATATAATTAATCAGACTGATCAAGTTGAGTCATTCGATGGAGAAGAAAAACTCGGCCAGCCTATGGCAAATTTTACCTTAACGTCTGATAGATTTGGAGCCTTTGATTTCTATTACTTACCCTACCATAGAAAAAGGGTATTTGCTGGGGAGAAAGGACGATTGAGATTTGGAACTGTCATTGATGGGACAGATATCGATTATGAAAATAGTAATGAAGAGTGGCAACCTAGCTTTGCATTTAGATGGAGTCATTATTTTGGAATTGTAGATATAGGAATCACGCAGTATTACGGTGCTGGAAGAGAACCTTTATTTACATTTAATCCTGATGGGGATTTCAGCATTTTCTATCCAATCATTTATCAATCAGGATTGGATCTTCAGATAACATCAGGGGCATTCCTTTGGAAAATTGAATCTATTTATCGTTATGCTGATCTCCAGGACTTCTTTGCAAGCGCAGTGGGTTTAGAATATACTTTTAGTAATTTAAATGGGAAGGGATTAGACATCGGAGTACTCACGGAATTTCTATATGATTCAAGAGACGAATTAACACTTAGTTCGGCTGACAACGATTTGTTTTATGGTAGTAGGATTGCCTTTAATGGAGTAAATGACACCGCAGTTCTGATTGGTGGTCTTACTGATATAAAGACAGGTAGCAGTATTCTAAGTTTGGAGGCATCAAGAAGAATTGGTGACAGCTGGACAATCAACATAGAAACAAGACTATTCACCTATGTCGATAATCGCGAAATTATATTGCCAAATTTCAAGGATGATTCCTTTATTAAAATTAAGGCTTCCAAATATTTTTAGGGTGCTGGCATATGTGTAATCCAGATCTCTATATAACATAAGATAAGTTATAGGCAATTGATAATCAAGAAATTATATAATGGATAATTTCTCTTTAAACTACAGTATATCCATATTTTGGGAATTTAAAAACCTCATAACTTGCTCATATCCATAATACTATGCAAACACCTGTGGCAGATTTCTCCCCTTTGAGGAGCTGAGACCTATAATTGGCTATTATTCAGGGTTTTATAGTTTAGGCCTATGCGATATATTAATCCCCAAACTCAGACTTATACCCAGGAATTTTAGACATGAATTTAGCCCGTACTGCTGCCTGTTCTAACAATTCATTATACACCTGATCTAGATCGAATAAGTTTTCAAAGTTGCTCGTGTTACCGTCAATTACCTTCTGCTTATAAAGTAAATAACTTTCTTCAATTCGATTTCTTGTAATCCCGGACTCTGGGTTATATCCAAACCTAATAGCACTTGATCTAATAGAGATCCGTGCTTTATTATAGTTATCCATTGTCTTTCTTGAAACGCTATTTTTCAACCAAAATTTCCCTATAAAAAATAAGGAAACTAACAATATCAACACTAGGAAAAATACATCTGATGTCATGGGATAAAAACATATGAAATATCACTTTATGGTTCTCCTTCAATGTAGCGACAAAAAGATAAAGTTCAGTTCATTGAATCGTGCTTGATATTAACAAGAGTATCCAGTATAGAAAAGGAGGGGTTATCGAGACAGTCAAAGACTCAGTATAGAAATCAAAGGTTCAGAAACCTACTGTTTTCTGAACACATAGTATCAAGGGATTTATAAATCACTCTAATCATTCACAATAGTCCGTGAAGGAAACCGAGAGGCATATTAAGATAATTTATAATATAAAAAAGCAAATGCGTATATTGGTGTAATTCCAATGCAGTTTTCAAAA
>JBLIDB010000135.1:0-13568 GCA_047634015.1 Saprospiraceae bacterium | reverse complement strand
CGATTCGTCAGGGAAATCATGCATAAATGTTAGGATGTTCATATCTTCTTTTTACCAAAGATATAGGCCACAATGCAACCTATCTGCACACTAACAAACTACTGGTAAACTTCCGTACATTCATATTTTATAATGCTGGAGCACGTGTTGTTCTTAGTAGTGATTGGGATGTAAGTGATTTGAATCCATCTGTAGGTATGCAAAATGCACTGACTCGAGCTCCCCAAAATCTTCCTACGCTTGCAGCGGCTATCGAGGCATATACGATAGATGCGACTTATGTAATGCGACAAGAAGACAAAGTGGGAAGCATAGAAGTAGGGAAACTTGCAGATTTAATAGTACTTGATCAGTACTTGACAACTATTAGCATTACTGCGATCAAAGCCACAAATGTGCTTGTCACAATGATAGGAGGTATAATTGTTTACCGAGCTTGTAATAATCAAAACTTGACGATTAATGGTGCAATCGCACAAGACTCTATTTATACAACAACAGGATCGATTGTGTCAAATGCTACTATCGCTAATGGCAAGCGGATAGAAATGTTAGCAAAAGAGAAAGTTGAATGACAAGAGAAATTTGAAGCCCCACAAACGTCAACGCTGTATGTAAGTATGGATGAATGTCGAAACAAGATTCCTGAGTAAATCTATAACTTCGTTTCAGTACAAATGCGGTCTAATTTCCATTTTTGAAGAATGTAGTTTGGGGCTCGATTACTGCTGGTGCCCAAATTTTAATTTCATCGAATTGGCCAGTGTCATCAAATGAGCCAAATCCAATGCGTCCCTTATCAAAATGTGTATCTGTCGCTTCCATAATGGGAGTACTCATATCATCAAAATAAATTTTTATGGTCCCTTCTGTAACGTTGCGTTCCACTCTCGCCTTGTGCCAAGAATTTGTAGGGCCCCAATCAGTTCCTGAAGTCGTCTTGGATGAGATCTTCGTTCTGGGTTCGTCATTAACTATAAATATATTGTTGGCATGATCGTCTGTTATAGAAGCAATGTGGACGTAGTAATAGTCGGTAGGGCTATTTACTCCGAAAAATAGGCATAGATCCCTGTGACCGTACTCCTTACCTGATTGTGCTAATTTGACTTCCATCACAAAGTCACCTACTATGGGCTCTTTTAGAAGAGCTATGTTGAATGGAGATCTAACTCGAGCTTTGTAATCACTTTTTCCAAAGAGTTGTAAAACATCATTTTCTCCTTCCTTCGCTATTCGCCAAGCTCGCCTATCTGTCATTTCAAAATCGCTCGTTGCTTGTGGGGTTGCAAAATCCTGAGTATAGACAAGTTTATAATTATCTGGTACAGAGCTCTCTTGAGCTACCAAATTTATTGCGAAAAATAAAATGAGTAATGTAGATAAGAATGTATATTTCATTGTAGCTTATTTAATTATTGCTTTAGAAGAAGCACTGTTATTGTATGGTAATGCTTCAGTTTTATTTAGTTTCAGATTATCATTTATCTTCTTGATATGATGATCGACTCCTATCTCCGCCCCAGGGACAAATCCAGGAACTGTAATGACTTGTGCCAGTGCACCGCCTAACCCTCTATGCATAACACCTCGCGGCAGATAAATCAGATCTCCTACTTCCAATAGAGTCTCATTTAGCAAATGCTTAGCCTGACTTTTAGAAACACCTATTGGATTTTCTATTTGAGTAATTCTATCGCTGGTGATTAATCGGGCATTGGGCTGTACCATCTGAACCAAGTAAAACTCATCAAAACCTCCTTTCTTAGGATGATAGTGAGAGAAGGAGTCAGTGATTCTTACTCTATGCGCATTCAAGCCGTGATATACATAGTTGCCGACCTCCTTCTTCCAGGTTAGCAATATTCTCCTATAGGCATTGGTTGCCGTGGCACAGCCACCAGGAGTATCCGTAATCTTCCCATCCCAGTCGGGCCTAATAAAACTTGGAATATCCTTAGTTGTCTCTTCCGGTACTTGAATAATCAAGCCACTAAAAAGGCTATCTGTTTTCAAAGATTCATGCCCCTTCAGTATGATTATATCTCCAATTGTAAATTTGGAGGCTTTACCTGAACTTAAGGTTGCTGTTCCACTACCGGCTTGAATGAATACTATACGATCATTAGGACTACCAGGTATAGATTGATTGCTTTGGGAATAATTAATAGCATATCCTGGATTATTCGATTCAAATGCTTGTTGTATAGCTTCGAACCCTGGCGAGCGATGATGTTCTAATTTTGCAACAATAATTCCCTTCTCGTTATTAATCTCTTTCACAGAAGATGCGCTCGAGCAACTACATAACAGTGTAATCAAATAAATCAAGCTACTATACAAAGGAATTCTCATCGCCGAAATCATTAGATTCTAATTTTTACTTTTATCTATCTGGATTGCAATCAAAGTAATGATAGTTAGTATTGCAAGCAGCAAGAGGTCCATTCTAATTCCCATTAATCTGTTAGGGACAATTCCGAGTAACGACCCTACAAAAATCAGAATTCCTATAAAGGTCACAATCGGAATAATAGGCAATCTTTCTGCAGCCTTGTGGAAAATTCCTGTAAATATCATAGGTGCCAAAAGAGAAGTTCCGGCAAAACTTGTTCGTGCAAGTAATACTAATTCATCACTGGACATTAAGGCAAAAATTAAGGCACATATCGCAAAGAAAAAAATACTAATCCGCGCGTATCCAACCATCTTCTTGTCCTCTCCTGTTAGAATAGACCTGAGTTCTCCACCAAGGGCAAAGAGTTGAGAGTCCGAAGTTGAAATAGCGGCTGCAATAAGCCCTATCATTACTACCGCCCCGATAAAGTTGCTTTGATCGGAGATGAAGGTCTTATTTAAAAATTCAGCTGTACTTGCATCCGGATATACAACTGCTCCATACATGCCCATAAATGCAGTGGGGAGAATAACAAGAACGGCAAAGAACCCTATTCCTACAGCCATCCTATGCAAGGATTTTACATCCTTGAGAATGACCAATCTCGTAGAGACCTGCGGTTGCGTATAGGGTAATAGGGTAATCGCAATCATGGAACCTAACAAGAATTGGAAATCAAATAATCCTTTTGGACCGGGAACTGAAAGAAGGGCTTCATTTACTTTTTCTACCTCGTCAAACATTGCTTCAACACCACCAAAATGATTCAAACAATTATAACCAACAATCCATATAGCTATTAATAATAAAATCCCCTGCAGCACATCGCTATACATGATGGCCTTTAATCCTCCTACTTCACTATAGACGATCATGATAACAACCATAATAGTAGCCCATGCCCACATAGGAATGGAATCTGGGAATGTAGCGTGAAGAAAAATAGCGACACCTCTTATCTGTATGGCAATATAAGGGACTAAGAATATCGCAACCCCAACAAATGCGACCAATCCAGCGAATTTGGATTTATAATTTGATTGCAAAAAACCGGCCATTCCATAGTAAGTAGTATTCCTTGCCTTCTTTCGGAGTTCATATCCTATATAGATCAAACCAAATACCATAATGGCATCTGAAAACATTAGAAATACCCAAGCTCCTACACCATGTTGCCGGAAGAAATCAGGCATACCTAATAAGGTAAAGGTGCTAAACAAAGTAGCTGCAAATGTGAAGAATCCTAAGAGGGCTCCGAGATTAGAACCACCGAGTAAGTATTGAGTAGAACTCTTTGTATCAGACTTAGCCCAATAGGCAAAAAAGATAAGTAGCCCGACATAAAGTATTCCAATAATAGATAAGGTCTGTAGCATGATGTTTAATTTAATCGTCTTTACCAGGGTGAACTCTAGTACCAATCCAAGTGATACCAACTAAAATAAGAGCTTCAATAATTCCTACCCATAAGGTGTAAGGCATACCTAAAAGCTCAGGTTTGTGAACACCTGAAGGAGTGATCAACGAAGTAAAGGTGAGTATGATTAGTATACCTACTGCAATCTTGCATATGGTCCAGAGTTTTGAGTGAGAAATGTTGGTTTCGTTATTCATAGTTCACTTTTCTAAATATTAAATTTTTCAATTTTCTTAATGCGTCACTCATTCATTTATACCGCTCTGTTCACATTGTATAATTTCTACCTCATTTGCACTTTATAGAGATATAGGTTTTACAATCTCATAAGTGTCATTCCTCCATCTATCATGATCACTTGGCCAGTAGAGTAGGGGAAGTCACCTCTCAATAGTGAAGCTACTCCTTTTCCGACATCTTCTGGATATCCCCATCCCGATTGTATCCCTAAGCCTTCTGCAAATAATTTATCATACTTCTCCTCAACGGCAGCGGTCATATCGGTTTTTATAATCCCCGGTCGCATCTCATATACAGGAATTCCTTCTTGTCCCAATCTCGATGCAAATAATTGAGTTACCATACTCATTCCCGCTTTAGAGATGCAATACTGGCCTCTATTGATGGAAATGACAGTTGCAGAAATAGAAGAGATATTAATAATCGTTCCTTTAAAGTCTTTGTTAGATTCCTTCCCTTTTATCATTGCCTTCGCCGCTAATTGAGAAAGAAAGAAAGTCCCCTTAAGATTAATGTTGAGGACTCTATCATAACTGGTCTCACTCATTTCCAGAAGATCATTCCTTTCCTTGGGAGCAACACCAGCATTATTTACTAGTGCGTTGAGATGTCCAAAATGATTAATGACCTTGTCAACTATCTTCTTTCGATCGAGATGTTCGCCTATATTTCCTTGACAATAGATAACTTCATTTCCCTCTCTTTTGAGTTTATCTAAAGTTGTTGATACATCTGCTTCCGGTCTCATTCCATTGATAGCAAGACTCCATCCTTCATTAGCTAATGCCGCTGCGATCCCAAACCCTATACCTCTGCTGCCTCCTGTAATTAATGCTACTTTCTTACTCATCTTGTTTCATTCTCAAATCAATTCAATATCTATTTTTTAAGGTCTTCCACATTTACCCAAGCTCGCTTTTCCCAACTTTCTATTCCTAATTCTGCTAATTGGATACCTTTAGCCCCTTCCATTAGATCATTAACATAAGGTGTATCAAGGACAATATGCTTTAGGAATAATTCCCATTGTATTTTGAATGCATTCTCGTAATGCGGCTGTGGTTCTACCTTTTTCCAACTTTCATAGAAGTTAATCGGCTGTGGCTGGTCAGGATTCCAAACTGGAATAGGAGTTTCTTCGTATGATTGAGTATAACAATCTCTTAATCCTGCAACTGCGGAACCCTTGGTGCCATCAATCTGCATCGTTAATAAGTCATCTCTTCGCACTCTTGTAGCCCAAGATGAATTGAAATGCGCAATGATATTCCCTTCTAATTCGAATGTAGCATAGGCGGCGTCATCGGCTGTACATTTATATGCCTTTCCTTGCTCATCAATGCGTTCTTCTATATGTGTATATCCGAGACATGAGACAGCCTTCACCTTTCCAAATACATTATCCAAAACATAACGCCAGTGGCAGAGCATATCTACGATAATCCCACCGTCGTCTTCTTTTCTATAATTCCATGATGGCCGTTGAGCAGGTACTGAATGACCTTCGAATACCCAATATCCAAAATCACCTCTTACGGATAAGATCTTTCCAAAGAACCCTTCATCAATCAAGCGTTTAACTTCTACGATTCCGGGAAGCCATAGTTTGTCCTGCACTACTCCGTGCTTTACACCTTTTGCTTCAGCCATTCTGTACATATCGATCGCCTCTTGGAGACTTGCCCCTGAGGGCTTCTCGCAATAAATATGCTTGCCAGCGGCTATTGCCTTCTTTACAGCTGCGAATCTCTTTCCAGTAACTTGTGCGTCAAAATAAACTTGATAGTCACCAGCTAGGGCTTCATCTAAGTTGGTAGTCATTTTTTTAATTCCTGACAACTCACTTACAGCTTGGAGACGTTCTTGATTTCTACCTACAAGAATGACATCAGGCATGATGCATTCTTCGTCATTAATTTTTACTCCTCCTTGCTCTATAATTGCAACTATGGATCTTAGCAAATGTTGATTCTTGCCCATGCGGCCAGTAATGCCGTTCATTATAATTCCTACTCTATGCTCTTTCACTATTGATTATTTCTAATTGTTATTAAGAATACTTTTTATAATTCGTAATTATCTTTTCTAAAAAGGTGGTTTGATCTATTGCCCAATATTCATTAGAGAATATCTCCACTTCATTATATCCTTCAAATCCCGCTGCTTCTACCCAACTTCTAATAACGGGAAGATCAATACATCCTTCACCCATTAATCCGCGATCATTGAGCATGTCTACAGGATGCACTTTCCAATCACAGATATGATAGGCATAAAGATTCCCGTTGGCCCCACATCGCTTGATTTCTGCCTCCAGATTGTCATCCCACCAAAGATGATATACATCTACGGCGATTCCAACCCAATCTGAGTTTATCGATTCCGCCATTGTATTAGCTTGGCCCAAAGTGTTGATTGCAGATCGCGTATCTGCATACATAGGATGCAGTGGCTCTATAGTAAGTTGAACTCCCATCTCAGAAGCAAATGGAATTAATGCTTCGATACCATCTTGAACTTGTATTCGAGAAGTCTGCATAGATTGCTTTGGATCAGCGCCAACTACCAATACCAACTGAGGTGCATTTATGGCAGCAGCTTCTTCTATGAGCTTTTTGTTGTGATCGATTGCCTTTACCCTTTCTGCCTTCGAATGAGAAGGGAGGAACCCTCCTCTCACATATGAAACAACATCAATAGGGTAGGAAGCAATCATTTCTCCCACTTTTGTAGCGCCATATTCTTCTACCACATTTTGCCAGACGCTAATTCCTTTTACTCCATGTTCGGCATACTTTTCTAATACCGTTTCTAATTTCCATGGTTTAGTGGTAATCGTATGGATACACAGTTTAGAAAAATCTTTTATTGGTTCACTCATTTATTATTTTCTTACCCTGTAGTTTTACTCTTTTATAGAAATTGTATTCATCTATGTTTATTGAGCACATCTGAAAAATGTATAGTACGGTTCATTTTCTATAATACGGTGTAGATATAGAGCTAATTCCCTCGCATGATAATCTCCCCACATAGAAGACTCTCCATTAGCAATTTTACTTCCAGAAGGCACGTAGTCCCAACCATTAGGTTGATGATATATCGAATGTAGAAGTAAGCCTTGATGTGCGGGATTCGTACTTAGATAAGGTTCTTGAAATAGATTTTCGACTACAGTCAATCCAGCTTGCCAGTATTTGGCAGCTGCCGCCGGGTCAGATTCTTTAAGGTATTTGCCCAAGCGTAATAAACCTTGACCAGCTATTGCAGCAGCAGAGCTATCGATAGGTTCGAAATCATTATATGGATCCGATGGTCTTTCTAGGTAATCACCCAACTTATGAAGATTAGGTGCTCCAGTATCCCAGTAAGGGATTCCATCAGTAGGAGTATATGATAGATAGAAATCGCAAGTCGCCTTGGCAGCTTTTAGATATTTAGCTTCTACAACAGCTTTGCCTCCAAAAACACTAAGATCTGCATCTGATAAGGTTTGGATATATTCTAATTGCTCTGCGAATCCAGTAATAGCCCAAGCCAGTCCTCGAGTCCAAGTAGAAAACCCACTATACCCTTGTTGAGTATTCGGGCATCTATAATTCCCGTCATTAGTATTGAATACAGACTCATGTGCAGTACGACCGAGTAAGTCATAACTATCGCGCCCTTCACCATAATACACTGCAAAATCTGCAGTAGCAAAGTTGTGTTTGATACTTCTCTCTAATAAACTTGTTTGGACGTCATGATCCTGCCATAGGGCATAACCCAGTTCATGGCTAACTACTAGGGAACGCATAGACCTGATGGTATCAACAAATAAAGAGTGGGGCCCATTAAAAGAATAGACATATCCACCATCATTTGCAATTGGCGTCCATCTTTTGGCTTGAACAGAGCCTGATAACCTTAGTGCAAGTACGTAGAAATTTTGCTCCCATTCGTTTTCGGCTATTTTGCCTTCTTTCATCAATCGGAGTAGATTGCCATAGGTGCTCAGATTATTAAAGCCATGATCATGGACGCCAAAATGTCCCAAATGAGAATCCATCTTGTCTAAAGTCTCTTTTCGCCCGATCTCAAGGAATTGTTCATCGCCGGTTGCATCATACTGAATTACAGCCGATCCAAATTCAAATCCTTGCGTCCATTCTGTCCATCCTCGAGTCGAATACTTGCCGCCTACCGTAAATACTGGTGATCCTTTATCATGGTTGTATTCTTTCTTTATGGCAAGAATTTTTTCTCCGGAGAGTTGGAATAGACGAGATACTTTATCTTTTAGATCTTTTGCTTCTATGGATTTGTTTATGATCATTCGTTGGTTTTAATTTTACAAGATACCTATCCCTAATATTTCAAGGACAACATTTATTTTTCTCAGAAGTCCAGTTAATTTAATTCCAGCTCCGGAGTAACTACTTCGTACTCTTTCCTTTTGAATCGTTAACGTTAACGCCAGAAAGATATAATTAATTAATAGAAGTTAAATGGAGATACAAAACTTAGATTTGGGAAAAGCCAAATGTTTCCCAAAATGTGAGTAAGAAGTCTGAACGATGCTGGCTATAATTGCGACTGCAAGAGACTTAGACCTACTCGAATAAAAGAAAACAGGAGACCACAAATAAAGAGACGTAATGTCCTCTGATAATAATGGATAATCTTGTCTTTAGGATAGTTCATATTTAACATCCTGTAGAGCGCAAAGATCATACACTGTGCACCGACTCCTAATCCGATACCGACTTTATAGCCATTGATAGTATTCGTCTCAACCGGTTCTGGAGCCCAGTAGGCACTAAATCCGAGGACAAGTCATAGAACAATTTCAATGTCCGTAGCCATTGGCTGGCGAAATTATTGCATCTCGCTAATCTTTTTATTCCGTAACATTATAGAATCTCCAGTTCGATTCAAAGTCTTTAGGAACAGGCTCATTTTTCATGATAAATCTTAGCATTTCGATAGGCATCGCATTCTCTCTAATGATGCGATCATGGAATTCTTTTAATTGCATTTTTCCAGATCCTACTAATTCTTCTCTTAGTGCTCTGAATTGCAACCCTCCTGTCATGTAGGCAAGTTGATATAGAGGTGGATAGGAAGTGGTAAAAGACCTCCGTACTTCTGCTTCTGCATTATCTTGTTCATGACCAACACGATCGACCAAAAAGTCAATGCACTGCTGTGGAGACCATTCCTCTAGATGATAGTTGAGAGAGAATATGATCCGAGCGCACCTGTGCATCCTCCAAAACAGCATTCCAATACGATCTTCTGGAGACTTAGGGAATTCCTTTTCATATAGAAGTAATTCCCAGTATAAGGCCCATCCTTCCATCCAGAAGGGAGTTCTAAACTGTCCTCTACGATGAGTCTGGAAGCGGCGATTCATAAACCCTTGCAGGTGATGGCCGGCAATCAATTCGTGATGGACCGTTGCTCGAGAAAAATGCGGATTGTTTCCCCGCATACTCATCATCTTAGCCTCATGCCCCATTTCATCAGTCGGATATGATATATAGAGCGTTTCACCACCTAAGAAGAAAGGGCTCACAAGTTGCTGTTTTGGTGTAAGCATTTCCATCCTCCATACCTCTTCAACTAATGGAGGAATGGTTATTAGGTCATTATCCTTTAGAAAACTGATGGATTCATTATACAACCTCAACATTGCCTCTGGTTGCTCACTGGGAGCCAAATAGCTTTGCTTCACCTTTTCTTGAGCTTTTTCCCAGTTATCGCCAAAACCCATTTCGCGACTGGCTTTTAGAAGTTCTTGGTCGCACCAAGCGAATTCCTTGAGGGCTATTTCAACCAGCTCTTCAGGAGAGTAAGGAATCATATCTCTGTCGAGCAACCTTAGAAGTTCTTCTCTTCCAGTTGGAGAACCTATAATACCACTGCCATCATCTTTATTCATTTTACTTTGGTCAAGATGAGCTTCAAGCTCTTGGGCATATTTCGTCCAAGCAGTGTCCAGTCGTAGCCTTGGAGCTTTTATCCACCAAGTGAACTCTGGATCATACCCATTGTAGAACTCCCATATGCTTTTCAATGCTTCTTGTTGACCTTTTATGATTCTCTTTCCACTTTTTAAAATCGATTGATGCCATACCTCCTTGCTTTTTTCCAGCTCATTGGTCTTACTTTCTATCTTCTTAGTAATATCAAAAAGGGTAGCAGCTAATTCTTTTCCCTCGATTTTTAGTCCTCTACGGCGCTTTGCTTCATACGAGTAGATGGGAATACCGATAGAGATATATTCTTTGAGTTCTTCATAGTGCTTTGATTCTATATCTAATAGGTGGAGTTCGTTCTCAATTTTTCTCTGTATTAATTGATAATCTACTTGATCACTTACGGATAATTGATCATATCTTAATGCGTGTAAGTCATCTAAGAATGTATCATAGAAGATTTGTAATCTTTTGTTGCGTTCTGGAGATCCTATAATATGATAGAAGCGCTTGAGGCTTCTATCATCTTCTTGGTATTGAATCATAATTCCGGGTAGAATATTAGCTGAGGATGCATATTCTTCTTGGGCAAAAAGAGAAACTGTACAAAGTATGTATAGAAATACAAGCGTTGATTTTATCATAGTGTAAGCGTTCAATCTCAATGTAGCTTTTGAAAACAAGATATACAAGAGTCTGAGAGAGATATTTCTGCACATAAATCTATCCGATATAATAATAGAGCAAGATTATTCGCTCATAAGAGTATTCTATTGGAAAAGGGTATCCGAAAAAAAAAATTAAATATTTATTTTTCGGATGATCTTTATTCATAATATATGTTTTCTTTGATCTATACATTTGAAAAAGGTATATTTTAGAAACAAAAAATCATGAACAAACCTCGTGTTATAAAAGACTTTGACAAACTTGATTCCGAGATTCAAGAGCAGATTAAGCTTATTCATCCTTACGGATTTGATAAGTCGCTGATTAGTTTTAAAAATGCAAAGAATAAATTTGTGAGTGCTTTGCCATTTGAGGCTGAAGATAGATACTATCTAGTAAGAATGACGCGCGAAGAAGCACAAGATATTATAGAAGAAGATGATGATTATGATACGGATGGAGTTCTTAAAGATGAAGTGAGAGATGAGTATTCTGAGAAATATGATGATGAATTAGAGGAAGTAACAGATGAGATTCCAGATGTCGCTGAGGAGGATAATAGTGATGATGATTAATTTCAATTGTTGTTATTCGTCGTGACTCTAATATTGTAAGTCTATTCTATTTATTGGTTCTAATTAATATCGAGTGATTTAATCGTAAACATGTTTTCTATATATCTAAGATTGGGATTTGATCATATACTGGATGTCAATGGTTATGACCACATCTTGTTTCTCATCGCACTTTGTGCAGTATATAGATATTCTGAATGGAGGAAGGTCCTTGTTTTGGTTACGGCATTTACTGTAGGTCATAGTATAACTTTGGCGCTTTCTGCTTTAGGTATTGTGGTTTTTAAGGCAGATGTTATTGAGTTTTTAATTCCCCTTACAATCCTATTTACAGCTATTTTTAATATCCTTTCTCTCAGAAAAGAGCCTTCCATCAATTGGAGTTACATTTTAGCCATGGTATTCGGGTGGATTCATGGATTGGGCTTTTCTAATTATTTCAAAGCCCTCCTAGGTAAAGAAGAAAGTATCATTGGTCCTCTTTTATCATTTAATCTTGGGGTAGAGATTGGGCAGATAATTATAGTTCTGGCTATATTAATGTTATCCTATATTTTCTTAGTCAGATTAAAGATCCAGCATCGTGATTGGACCATTTTTCTTTCAGGAGCCGCTTCAAGTGTAGCGATGGTTTTGATTCTTGAGGCCAAATTTTGGTAAGCATAAATCAGAATTTGTCTTATTTTTTCTTTGTTGACCCAACTACATTCGTAGTTGCTTCGTACATCTGCGTATAAAGGAAAAGCCATTTCCAAAAAAAAGTCAATTAAATTTTCATTATGAAGTCATTAGTAATTTTTTCGTTCTTGATAGGCGTCTTATGTCTTACATCCTGTTCTAAAGACACATGTGAGTCTACCATAGGTTATGTACGTTATGATCCAGTCTATAAGAGTAATGAAGAGCTTTCTGAAGAGATTAGATTCGTCGCCAAAAGAGAACTTAAGAATCCAGGAAAAATCTATTACTATCAGAATTACTTGCTTATTTCAGATCGACAAGAAGGCGTTCATGTAATTGATAATCGAGACCCTAATAATCCTCAAAGTTTAGGATTTATAGAGATTGCTGGAAATGTGGATATTGCTTTCTCTGGTAATTATATTTACGCGGATACATATCTTAACATCCTAGTTATTGATATTGAGAATATAGAAGAGCCGAAAGTAGTAGGGGCGATAAATGATGTAAAGAATCAAGGATGGGGAATTGATAATGGTCTTTTGATCGTTGATTTTGTGGAAACGGACGTTACCGAGACTTTTGATTGCAGTGATAATAGAGGTGAGCCTTTTTTCTTTGATAATAATGAGAATGCATTATTTCTAAATTCAAGTGTTAGAGGAAATGCTGATGTAAGCACACCAATTTTTATCAGTCAGGACCAAGCATTTTCTGGAGGAGCGGAACAAGGTCAAGGCGGTTCATTGGCCAGGATGGCATTGTTTGGAGGGTACTTTTATTATGTCAACGAATATTCAATGAATATCTATGATGTCAGTGATTTGAGTGCACCTAAGAAGGTAAGTGAAGCGCATATGGAATGGGGGGTAGAAACAATATTCCCTTATAAAAACAATCTATTTATAGGAGCGAATAATGGGATGCATATTTATGACAATGAAGATCCTACTAACCCACAATACCTAAGTACGTTTGCACATGCTAATGCATGCGACCCTGTAGTGGTACAAGATGATATAGCTTATGTGACGTTAAGAGATGGGAATGAGTGCGAAGACTTTGTAAATCAATTAGATGTGGTTGATGTCTCTAATCTCTTGGAACCTCAATTGATTGCATCATTTCCTATGCATAATCCGCACGGATTAGCAGTTAGAGGAGACATTCTTTATCTATGTGAAGGTGATGAAGGTCTAAAAGTTTTTAATGTCTCAGAGGTAGAAGAGATTCATGAGAATCAAATAGGGCATGTCAAGGAATATGACGCCTTTGATGTAATAAGTGTGTCTTCGCGCCTTCTATTAATGATCGGGAGTGACGGATTTTATCAATTCGACACCAACGAGCCAAGTAATCCAAGCTTATTGAGCAATATCAAAGTGAATTAGAGTATTTTTTTTACGACCTTTTCGATAGATAGAAATGCAGGCCTCTTTCAGTAATGGAAGGGGCCCTTTTGATTTTAGGTAAGATCTATTATTAGATTCGGGTGGGGTAAAAAAAATGGAGCGGCATACCCCCCAGCAGCCGCTCCGTAATCTCCAATACTTAATCCCTTAAGCATTTTCAAAAGTTAAAGAACTATCCTACCATCTACACATATCTTGCCAATGGAGCCTACC
>JBLIDB010000134.1:0-13669 GCA_047634015.1 Saprospiraceae bacterium | reverse complement strand
ATTAGAGTGGATGAAAACACTAATAGAATAAAAGCGATAAAGATAGTCATCCCTAATTCTATTCTTGTTTCCATAAGAACGTTGTTAATGGTTTTAATTGACTTAGAGAATCGGCCTAATTTCAGTATTCTTAATAGTCGGAAAAGCCTCAGTATCCTAATTGACCGCTGGTCAAATGGAAAGAACATGGGCAAGTAAAATGGTATGATAGCTAAGAGGTCAACCAATCCCTGGAAGGAGAAAATGAATTTTATCCTGCTTAATATGGGACTGTTTTTATCTTGAGTTTCATTATCAGCAACCCATAACCGAAGGAGGAATTCTATTGAAAATATTATTACTGATATCACTTCAAAGATATCGAGATAATATTCATATTTTAATCCGATCTCTTTGTAGGAGGCTAATATAACAAGGACGACATTGAGGATTATTAAAGTGTAAATGAACTTAATAAATCTCTCGTTGTAATTGAGAAGGTTGAATATATTTTCTTTCATGTTGGCGTGCAGAAGTTTATTACTATAGATAAGCTGACAGAGTCACTATATTTGAGAAGATATTAACTATACCAAGAATGAAGATAATAGACCTTTCCAAAACTATCCAATACAATGAAGGGGATCCCTTCTTCATGAAGGTAAAAATAAAGCATAAGGCCCATAAGAAAGCAAAATGGTTGATTCGCTATCTGGGTCTTCCTTTCAAGCTTTTCCCTAAGCATTTTGTCGGTTGGGCAGATGATTCGATTAAACAAATGGGAGTTCATAGCACGACACATATAGATGCCCCTTGGCATTACGCGCCGACTTGTGAAGGCAAGCGAGCAAAGACAATTGACGAAGTGCCGCTTGAATGGTGTTATGGAGATGGGATTGTAATTGATATGAAGCATAAGGAAGATTTCGATGCTATAAGTGTGAAGGATATTCAAGGATTTCTTGAAAAAGAAAAATTAGAAATTATACCAGGGATGATTGTCCTAATAAAGACTGGGAGAGATCGCTATATGGGAACCAAGGATTTCTTTGAAAAGGGTACTGGCATGAGTGCGGACGCCACTGCTTGGCTCATAGATAAAGGAATCAAAGTAATGGGTATAGATCAATGGGGATGGGATCTCCCACTACCATATATGATTAGGAAAGCCAAAGAAAGCGGAAATGTAGAATTGTTTTGGGAGGCTCATTTAGTCGGTCGGGAAAAGGAGTATTGTCATATGGAGCAATTGACGAATCTGGATGCATTACCGTATACGGGATTTAAGATTGCGGCATTTCCATTAAAAATTAAAGGAGCAAGTGCGGGTCCTGCAAGAGTAGTGGCAATGATGGATTCATAAGTATACTGTCTGTAGAGGAGGCGGTATGTCTATCAAAACAGATTAAATACAACGTTCAAGGGTCATTTCGATGATGCTCTTTGGTCCGTAAACTTAGATATGGGAGCTTGAGTATTGCCGAAACCACATACGATTGTGTAATTTGTTATTCAGACTTTGTAGCTGCTATGAGTGTGGATTAAATATCATTTCTTAATTTTCAGATTCAAATAAGCCGCTGTTATGCAATCGAGAAGAACATTTGTAAAATTATCCGCTTTAGGACTTCCAGTCTTATCAACTATCAATGCGGGAATCACAACGAAGAAGGGTAAGAAGCCTGTAGTTGTCTCTACATGGGATAGCGGAAGACCAGTGAATGATGTTACGTGGGAAGTATTGAGAGAAGCAAGTGGACGAGCATTGGATGCTGTAGAAGCAGGTTCGCGGTCTATAGAAGCAGAAATTAGCTGTTGTGTAGGATTAGGAGGAAACCCGGATCGAGATGGCATTGTAACATTAGATGCTTGTATTATGGATCATGAATTCAATTGTGGCTCAGTAGCGGCACTGGAACGTATCAAGCATCCGATTTCTGTGGCAAGAAAAGTAATGGAAAACTCTCCTCATGTTATGTTTGCAGGAGCTGGAGCGCAACAATTTGCTCTGGAGCAAGGGTTTCCGCTGGAGTCTGGTGAACTATCCGAAAGTGCTGCAAGGGTTTATAAAGAATGGTTGAAAAAGGCGGAATACAAACCCATCATCAATATAGAGCAAACACAAGGAAATCGTGGATCAAAAGGAGGTCCATCAGCTCCTTCTTTTCTTCCTGACGGCACTTTCAATCATGATACAATGGGAACTGTAGCTATAGATAATATGGGAGCTCTTGCAGGTGCTTGTACGACGAGTGGAATGGGATTCAAAATGAGGGGTAGAGTGGGTGATTCTCCGATTATAGGTTCTGGCTTATATGTGGATGGCGAAGTTGGTGCAGTTACAGGAAGTGGTCAAGGAGAGGAAGTGATACGTGTTAGTGGAGCATTTCTAATTACGGAATATATGCGCCAAGGGAAGTCACCTAAGAAGGCTTGTAGGTTAGCGGTCGAACGTATTTATAAAATCAATCCTAAGAAGGCAAATGATTTTCAAGTCGGCTTTATAGCATTAAGTAATTGTGGAGAGTTTGGAGCATATTCCTTACAACCTGGTTTCTCATATGCCGTAAAGGTTGAAGAAGGGGAAGGTGAAGTCTTTATGGCAGATAGTTATATATAGAATTTCTAATCATGCTATACGCAGATTGAGCACTATATCCGTAAATAACAGAAAGTGAATACTTGTTGAGTAAATAATAATGAGTGGTTCATGTTCGTCTTTAATATCCTTTGGATATTGAAGTGATTTAAGAATTAAACAAGATGACTCCGAACAACTCATTGATATTTAGATGCCAGCCGATCCGGCAGGCAGGCTTCAACTTGTTTTATCTCCATAGCTATGTCTATGAATAGAAAATCAACCCATCCTCTTCCGAGGCTCCTTCTCTTCGAGCATTACCATACTCGACTCTTTGGGATCGTTCAGTCATGTTTTGATTGTCAGGCAGTTGTTCTTGTCAATCAGGCCAATCTTCAACTCACTTCATTTAATCCAGCCTCATGTTTAGATATATATTGATATTCGGATTGCTCTTGTCGCTTGTGTCTTCTTGTAAAGATTCAAGTCGCAGTGACAGTGCAAGTACAACAAGTATTGATGATGATTTAGTCATCGCTCGCCACATTATAACCCGTATCCTTCGGGATATATCGGTTAAAGATCAATTGGTACTGAGATTCAGGTCCGAATCGATTTTAAATCGTTCAGATGACGTATCTGGAATCTCTATCAAACCTACTATCAAAGGACAATGGCAATGGATAGATGAATCCACAGCGGTATTGGAACCTGAGGAGCCACTGGATTATAGTCAACAGTATATAGCATCTATTGATATGTCGGTAATAAGTCCGAAACAACATGCTTCGGATGAGATTATAAAAATGCAATTCCGAACGAATCCCTTACATCTAAGTATGCTCCTTGATGGCCCGATTATGCAGATGAATGGAGATCAAGTAGATGTCTCCATATCTGGAAGTATTCAGGCCACGGATTATATGGATAGTAATGCTGTAGAGGAGATGCTCTCAAGTTCCATGAAAGGAAGTAGCGAGTTAACAACTATCTGGGAACATAGCTCAGGTGGCCGTAGGCATGGGTTTGTAATATCAGGAGTACGCCAGACAGATTCCGAGCAAGTTATAGCGTTGAAGTGGAATGGAAGAGGATTTGATTCAGAATTTAAAAGTGAGGAGGAAATTGAGATTTCAAGTTTTGAGGCACTCTCGATATCGGATATAAGTATACAATCCACGCCGAGTAAGCATGTCCGAGTCTTGTTCAATCAACCGTTAAAAGAGAAACAAATATTGAAGGGCTTAGTCTCTATCAAGGATGTATCCGTGAAACTTAGAACCCTGATCAATGGTAATGAATTATTGATATATCCAGAAGATGGGTTAAATAAGGAATTCGCGCTTCAGTTTTCAGGGGGTATAACTGCATTTAATAATCGAAAATTAGAGAAGTCTTATAGTTTCGATTTGAGATTCCAATCCGTAAAGCCTGCTCTTAGAGCACCGCAGCAAGGTGTAATCGTACCTTCTAATAATGGGTTGAAGTATTCATTTGAGGCTGTAAATATTGATAGTGTCTACTTAGAGATATTCAAGATTTATGAAGATAATGTATTACAATTCTTACAGGATCATTCCATGTCGGAATCTTGGTCGTTAGAAAGGGTTGGAAAGATCATGTATCGGGATAGGCTTGCTATTCGGCGACATGGAAATGGTAGTGTGAGAGATAAGTGGCAGAGTTATCAATTAGATTTATCAACGATAATTCAGCAAGAGACGAATGCCATCTACCAAGTTAGAATTGGGTTTGGTCCTGATGATGTTCAGTTTAATTGTGAGACTACGCGAGCAGCGCGTTATGTTGCTCCTTCCGAAACGACTTCTATTATTCGATATCAGCGCGATAATGAGGAATATGAATATGGTCAAGAAGAGGATCCTTGTCGATTGGCATTTTATAATCCATCACACTTTTTACAGCGTAATGTCTTCTTCTCTAATGTAGGAGTGATTGTAAAGAAAGGGCAAGGGAATCAATATTATATCGCAAGTACACAACTTGATGACGGAAGTCCATTAGGAGGAGCGGAAATTATACTTTTTGATTTTCAACAACAGGAGTTGGGTCGTGGCCTATCAAGTGCCGATGGATTGGCTATTATAGATAGTGACGAGCCAGCGGCCTTTATAAGTGTAAGCCATACATCGGGTACTGCATACGTAAGGACATTGGATGGGCAGGCATTAAGTATATCAGATTTTGATACTGATGGTGTAAAGAACACATCGGGAATGAAGGGATTCATATATGCCGATAGAGGCGTGCATAGACCTGGTGATACTATATTTATAAAGTTTATGTTGGAACCGGCAACATCTAAGTTTCCTTCAGATCATCCAGTCACGCTTTCAGTTACTGATGCCAGAAATCAAGAAATTTTCAAAGTAACCACTAATTCTCACGTAGATCATATCTACTCTTTTGCAGTCCCTACGGAACAGCAAGCACTAACTGGTGCATGGCGAGCAAAAGTAAAAGTCGGAGAGTTTTCAAAAACAAAGCAGCTCAGAATTGAAACGATAAAGCCGAATCGACTTAGAGTTGCGCTGGAGAAGCCGGAACTTATAAATTATAATCTGGCAGCAGAAAGAAAAATTGAGATTACCTCTTCTTGGTTACATGGTGCACCCGCGGCTGATCTCCAAACTAAAGTTGATGGTCAATGGTCATCATACGATCCTTCATTTTCTGGGTATGAAGATTTTGAATTTTTAGATCCGGCACGAAAAATGAGCAATGCTCAAGTAACTTTTTATGATAAGAACTTAGATAAGAAAGGAAAGGGGATATGGGATTTGAAATTAGACAAAAAAGAATTTTATCCAGGATTTCTAAAAGCCAATCTAACAACACGTGTATTTGAAACAGGGGGCGATTTCTCTGAGAATTACGATCAACTTATTGTAAGTCCTTATGAATCCTATGTAGGAGTAAAAATCCCAACAAATCAATGGGGCAGTGCACAAGTAAAGATAGGAGATGATGCAAATATCAAAGCGGTTTCTGTTAATAGTACTGGGACCCCTACAGCGAATAGGAAAATGTCTCTGGGTGTTTATGATATAGACTGGAGATGGTGGTACAGTGGAGATAGATACCGATACCGTATCTATGAACTGAATTCTGCGGAACATAAGCAGGCATTTTATAAAAGTGAAGTTATTACCGATAATAGTGGTCGTGCGAATATTACAATACCTACTGCTGATATGGATTATGGTCGAAAACTGATAAGAATTTGCGATACGGAATCCGGACACTGTACAGGGACTTTCTTCTACGCTTCTGGATGGGGGAGTAGTGTTACAGAGGAAGAACGTAATAGCCTTACGAGGTTAGAATTCAAAAGTGACAAAGAAAAATACAGTAGTGGAGATCAAGTATCACTATCTATCCCTTCTCAAGAGGGCTCTAAGATCCTAATCTCTATAGAGAATGAGGAAGGGGTGATGTTTCAAGAATGGTTGGAAGGATCCGAGGGTCAATCTTCTTATAGTTTTACTGTTGACAAATCCATGGCCCCCAACATCTATGCTCATGTTACTTTGGTACAGCCGATTAAGGCACTAAAGAATGATTTGCCAATAAGAATGTATGGTGTAATACCGATCCATGTGATAGATCAGCAAAGTATCCTCACTCCTATTATTGAGACGGCCGCTTCGTATATACCGGAAGAAAAATTCTCGTTAGAAATAAAGGAGAAGGGTGGGAAACCGATGTCTTATACTATTGCAATCGTAGATGAAGGATTATTGGATCTAACAAGTTATAATACGCCAGATCCACATGCTACTTTTTATGCGAAGCAGTCTTTAGGCGTAAAGACTTGGGATATGTATGACTTTGTGAATTATGGATTGGGAGGGGCTCCAGATCATATTCTTAGCGTTGGTGGTGGAGACGGTGGTGAAGCTAGTGGCACTAAAAAGGCTATTCGATTTAAGCCTGTAGTATTAACTGCTGGTCCTTTTACATTGCAAAGTAATGGAAGTGCTACACATGAGTTTACAATGCCGAACTACATAGGTAGTGTAAGGGCAATGATTGTTGCTCGTGATATTAAGAGTTATGGAAATGCGGATGCTACAATTCCGGTAAAAACTCCATTGATGGTATTGCCTACTTTCCCTCGGGTACTTTCCCCAGGAGACGAAGTGAAAATTCCTATTACGGTGTTTGCTATGGAGGATAATATTAGAAATGTAAATACAACTATTATTGCAAGTGATCAAATAGATTTCATGCAAAGTACTGGTAGTTTACAGTTCGATGGGATAGGTGAAAAGACTGCATATTTTAGTGGGGTTGTAAAAGATAGACTTGGGATTGCCAAAGTAGAAGTAACTGCCAGTGCAGGGTCTAATAAAGCATCTCAGCAAATAGAATTGGATATTAGGAACCCTAATCCCGTGATTACCAAAACTCAGGAATTAGTCATCCAACCCGGAGAATCATGGACTGGACAATACGAAGTGCATGGAATGGTAGGAACACGCAAGGGCGTATTGGAATTGAGCACCTTGCCTTCAATAAATCTTGGTAATAGAATGGATTATCTGATTCGATATCCCTATGGATGTATCGAACAAACTACCTCAGGAGCCTTTCCTCAATTGTTCCTTTCTGATATTTCTAATTATGTAGATAAGAAAGATATAGATCGGAATGTGAAAGCTGCTATCCGAAGAATCGGAAAAATGCAAATAGCAAGTGGAGGGTTTTCCTACTGGCCAGGATCACAAAATCGGGCGAGTGATTGGGGAACATCCTATGCGGGACATTTCTTACTCGCGGCAAGAGATAAGCAGTATTTTGTTTCTTCAAGTGCACTGAATAAGTGGGCAAAATATCAGCAGCAAACCGCACGATCTTTTAGTCAGGATAGGAGTGAAAGTGCTTATATACAACGACAGGAATTGCTAAGTCAAGCATACAGACTCTATACGATAGCACTTTATGGAACTCCAGAATTGAGTGCTATGAATCTCCTTCGCCAAGAAAAAGATTTGCCTTCTACGGCGTCTTTTTTACTTGCTGCTGCCTACGCTATGAATAGTAAGCAGAATATAGCGATGGATCTCATTAAGAATGCCAATACTGAGATCACAGCGTATAGATCTTATTCGCAGACTTATGGGAGTGAGTTAAGAGATATGTCTCTTATTGCGCAGACGATGCAATACTTAGATCGAAATAATGAGGCGGCTATTTTATTGAAGAGGATTATTGAAAAATTAAATTCTGGGAAATGGTATAGTACGCAGTCTCTTGCTCATGGGATAATGGCTGTAGCGCAAGTGTCTGCAAAAGGGACGAGTAAAAGTATCAATGCGCGATTAAAAGGCATAGGGAATGCAAATCAGGATATCCGCTATGATCAATCCATATTTACAATAGAATTCAATCCAGATAATGTAAGTAGTCGGAATGTTGTAATTGAAAATAAAGGTCAGGCGGCACTCTATACAACTATTCAAATGTCAGGTCAGTCTTCTCCTCAAGAAGTGTTGAATACAAAATCTGAGAATCAGAATATCACCTTGAGTGTGAAGTATAAGAACGTAGATGGATCTTATATAGACGTTAGTAGTATCCCACAGGGTACGGATTTTATGGCCGAGATTTCTATTAAAAACATGAATACAAAAGGCACTCAATTAGAGGAGTTGGCACTTACTCAGATTATTCCTTCGGGATGGGAGATTAGAAGTGGAAGGCTTAACAATGTTTCTGATGTCAAGCAAAGTGCATATGAATATAGAGATATCAGAGATGATCGTGTATTTACTTTCTTTGATTTACAAGGGACGCAGACCTATAACCTCATGTTAAATGCTACCTATGAGGGGAAGTTTGTGCTTCCACCAGTTCAGGTAGAGGCTATGTATGATAAGAGTATATTTGCGGTAAGTAAGGCCCAAGAAGTGCGCGTTGTGCGGAATTAAGAAATGATCATTAATTAAGATATCATTATTTGGGGTGGCTATTTTTTTCTTCGACAAGGCCGGCAAAGGCAGGTATTTTTAACGAAGTCGGAGGAGAAAGTGACCTCCAAAGGTTATACGTTATAATGTTTACCATTCCTAAAGAAGAACTAAATATCGAGTTATCCATTAGGTTATTATAGTAGATCACCTTCTGTTTAATTAGGATCAGAATAAAACACAAAATGAAGAATCAAGAGAATACTCCAGAAGCCATAAAGAGCATGGTAAGAGAGAAATATGCAAACATTGCAAAAGGGGATAAGGCTGTTATTCAAGCTTCTTGCTGTGGGGCTACAGAATCAAGTAAGGAAGTATATAACATCATGTCAGAGGAATATGAGATGAATGGCTATAAGGAAGAAGCGGACCTGGGACTTGGTTGTGGGCTTCCTACACAGTTTGCAATGATTACTGAAGGGAATACTGTTGTCGATCTTGGTTCTGGAGCAGGGAATGATTGTTTTGTAGCAAGACATGAAGCAGGAGCAGCGGGAAAGGTTATAGGTATAGACTTTACGCCTGAGATGATCGAATTGGCGCGGAAGAATGCCGTAATCTCTAATTATAATAATGTCGAATTTCGACAAGGAGATATAGAGGAGATGCCTGTGCTTGAAAGCAGCGTAGATGTTGTCGTAAGTAACTGTGTATTGAATTTGCTTCCTAAGAAAGATCGGATATTTAGCGAGATTAGTCGTGTGCTCAGGCCAGGAGGGCATTTTAGTATATCGGATATAGTTCTGAAAGGAGCGCTGCCAGAAGAGTTAACCGATGCTGCTGAGATGTATGCAGGTTGCGTATCAGGAGCAATTCAAAAAGAAGCGTATCTCGAGCTAATTGAAAAAGCAGGATTTGAAAATATTAAAATCCAAAAAGAAAAATCTATTATAATTCCTGATGATATTCTTCAGAATTATTTAGATGACAAAGGGTTAGAAGACTTTAAATCTGGAAGCACGGGGATATTTAGCATTACAGTATTTGGCGTAAAGCGAGGTGATCAACAAGATGACTTGAAAGTATTTGCACAAGGAGAAGTATGCACACCTGGAGGTGGATGTTGTTAGTAAAGTGAATCTGTGAAAGATTCAAAAAGAAAAAATCCTTGGCAGACGAAATCTATAAAAGAGGTTTATAATAACCCTTGGATTCATGTTACTCATCATGAGGTCCTTACACCTGCCAATACTGAAGGGATATATGGGAAGGTTTCTTTTAAAAATCTGGCAATAGGAATAATCCCCATTGATGATGAAGGTAATACATGGCTTGTAGGACAGTATCGGTATGCTTTAGATGCTTATTCTTGGGAGATCCCTATGGGAGGTGGCCCTTTGGATGTGGACCCATTGATCTGTGCTCAGAATGAACTAAGCGAAGAAACTGGAATTACTGCTCAGCGTTGGGAATGTATAATGAAACTCCATACATCTAATAGCGTTACTGATGAAGAGGGGTATATCTATGTCGCTCGTGACTTAGCGTTCGGTCCTACGGATTGGGATGACACTGAACTTATTGAGATTAGAAAATTACCGATTGAAGATGCCTATGCTATGGTTATGGACCAAACTATAACGGATGCGATCAGCGTCGCCGGTCTTCTCAAGTGTAAGATTCTTTTAGAGTGTTAGGAGCATTCGTTCTTCCTTACAAATGTAAAGGTCTAAAATCAGGACGATCTATGTCGTGGCCTTTTAGAAGTGTCAGGGTCTAAAAAGCATACTCCGTATTTCTTTTACTTTTAAAATATTAATTATGGATTTTGATTTATCCACTTTATCTCAACAATTGTTGGCTTGGGCTCCTAAACTTATTGGTGCTATTCTCGTACTCATTATAGGATTTTGGATTGTTGGAATGTAGTCAAAATGATAGGTAAGGCCATGGCTAATGCTGGTTTTTATTAAGATGTACAGCCTTTTAAAATCTTTAGTTAGTGTATTGCTTAAGGTATTAGTCGTAATAGCTGCAGCGGGATTGATAGGTGTAGAAGTTACGGCATTTGCCGCTTTATTAGGAGGAGCTGCATTGGCAACAGGATCGGTACAGCAAGGAGTCTTAGGTCATTTTGGAGCAGGTGTTATGGTGCTTATATTCAAACCATATAGAGTAGGAGATCTCCCGATAATAGAAATTGAAAAATTCCATGAGAATAATGTTTTATTAGCGGTGCGTCCTTACGCCGCCCCAGAAGGTTATTGGGTTGTATACTTCAATTTCTACCGTGAGATTAAAAAGGCCTTTGTAAAAGCAGGTATCACAGTAGCGTACCCAACACGCAGAACCAAAAGCATATATGTGTTGATTTCAAATGTAATTTGGATGAATGAGGCCTTCGTAAGAGGGTCTTTTTTTATTCCTTTCGTTTTGTAAAATGTCGGGTAGCATAACATTCCCCAATCCGGAATTGTCCTGTTAATTTATCTTTTTGATATCTAAACATCACATCTTTATCAATTCCATTAAGTATTGTGATTTCATTCCCATTAATTGAGTACGTGCCATTCCAATTTAGCATATGATCATCAAAGAAATTGCCATTTGCATCTTCAACATAATGTATGGATTTACGGATATAATTACCATCACCTAGAAATTCGTAGAGAAAACTATTGCACGATTCATTATTACATCTTTTTTCGCCGATTAGTTCTCGGAGGGTGTCTTTATAAGATTGGGGAAAATGATCGTCCCAAACAAGGTCAGAATTGAAGTAAACACCTTTTAAATCTATCTCACTGCAATCAACACCTTTATATCCTTCTTCACACTCACACATACCTTCATTACAGGCGCCATTAACACAAGTGACAGTTTCACAAGGATCAGAAGAGCAAGAAATTATAAAAAGAGAAATTGATACGAGAAAAGTAAGTTGATACACTAATGACGTCATTGTTTGAATTATTTATTTCTACAATGACAAATCAGTGACCTTATCCTCTACCCATACTTTAGTATGGGTAGAGGATATATTTTGAAATTATTAGACCTAATAAAAAAGGCAGTAAAATACTTGTGATCAGTAGAGTAAGTTCCTAACCCTATTTATTTGTGAAATACTGTTTTGAAAATTTGAGAAGCAAAGTATTCAAAATAGATAGCTGAACCTACCTACCTATGCTGGCAGGCAGACTAATCCCGCTCTTCAGCGGTATAATATATTCTCCATTCGGGAAATATTCACAACTATAAAGGTAGAATTGCCTACAGAATAAGGAGATTTGTAGCGTATCTTTACATTTGGAAACAAAAATGGAAGGTAAAATGATTAGATGGAATGAAGTTATTCAATTTGCATCAGAAGGGACTCCAGCTCCAAATCGCAGGGTGGAAAAGACTGAAGAGGAATGGAATAAATTACTGACACCAGAGCAGTTTCGAATTACAAGATTAAAGGGAACTGAAAGAAGTCATACTGGAGAATATTGCAAAATTGATGATGAGGGGCGCTACAATTGTATTTGTTGTAATGAACCGCTATTTGATTCAAAGATCAAATATGATTCTGGCACAGGATGGCCAAGTTTTTCAGAGTCTATCGCGGAAAATGCTGTCCAATATGAGATGGATAAATCTCTCGGTATGGTAAGAATGGAAGTACTTTGTAATGCGTGCGATGCGCATTTAGGCCATGTTTTTAAGTATGGCCCCAAGTCTGGCGGATTGAGATATTGTATTAACTCAGAATCTATAAAATTAGAAAAAGGTGAATAAAACGGGAATAGCAACTTTCGGAGGTGGGTGCTTCTGGTGTATAGAAGCAGTATTGCAAAGATTGAGAGGAGTGGAAAGCGTAGTCTCTGGATACGCAGGAGGTCATACTGTAGATCCTACATATAGGTCTACTAGTAAAGGCGATACTGGTCATGCGGAGGTAGTACAAGTCACTTTTGATCCCACTGCAATCAGTTACGAAGAGTTAGTAACAATATTCATGACGAGTCATGATCCCACTACTGTAGATCGCCAAGGAGCAGATAGAGGCCCTCAGTACAGATCCATAATCCTTCATCACAATGTTGACCAAAAGGCTATTGTAGAGAATGTATTGAGTAAATTAAAAAACACTTTTGATGTACCTGTTGTTACAGAAGTGGCACCCATAAACATATTTTATAGAGGCGAAGCGTATCATCAGAATTATTATAATAACAATCCATCGGCGGGATATTGTAGAGTAGTAATCGATCCCAAAGTAGGTAAGCTTCGAAAGATGTATGCCGATAGATTAAAGTTAGAGATCGTTGAGTAAAGTGCCCAGCAGTATTGAATTATGTAGTTTTCGGTCCGTTTACTTATTAAGGATTTCAATATTATTTATGGCTATAAAATAAGAAGGAGTTATAATGGCACAAACAGCAGAAAAGTATGGAATAGAAGGACAACAAGCGACTGAGTTTCAATTATTTGATTGGGTAGATGGGTCAGGGAAGAAGATAGACGCTTTGCAATAAGGAGACTTTAGTGGAACATTTAAGGTTATTTATTGTTTCCAATCTTGGCCTTCAGGTTGTCATAGTAGAGGTTTACCTGCTTTGCAAGAAATGGTAGAGGCGTTAAAAGAAAATAACAAGATGGTATTTATGGCTATTCAAACAGTATTTGAAGGTGCTCATGCAAATACTTATGAGAAACTACTGGAGACGTAAAAGCAGTATGATCTCCAGATTCTTTTTGGTCATGATGTGGGGAATGAATCCACGAATAATAGTTCCAGCGTCATGTACAGTTACAGATCTGGTGGAACACCTTGGTTTATTTTAATAGATCAGAATGATAGAGTGGTATTCAATGATTTTCATCTTAATACAGAGAAGGCAATAGAATTATTATTAAAAGTAAATTAGAAATAAGGTAGAGGGGAGTTGTGGTAATTTGGCCAACAACTCCAATCTAATTTGAGCAGTTATTCCACCATGAATCGCATTTTAATGTCTTTCTTAGTGGCTAAATTAGAGCGAATAAAATATGAATCTAAACATAAACGATACTTTTAATAAAGAGCTTCCTGCTGATCCCGTCCTTACGAATAGTCCAAGACAAGTAGAAAATGCTTGCTTTTCATTTGTTACTCCTCGGATTCCTTCGAATCCTTCCCTTATTCATG
>JBLIDB010000133.1:0-13717 GCA_047634015.1 Saprospiraceae bacterium | reverse complement strand
CGGATTCTATGGTATTATTTCGTCACAGCTAAATGGCATTTCTCAGAATCAGGGAGGATTCGCTATAGAAACGGTGAATTATTCGAGGCTTTCACCAGGAGCATTTTTCTTTACAGCATATACCGTGTTATCTATTTGTATCAGTATTCTGATAAATAGGAGTGCAAAAAAAGTGGCGGAAGTTTGAGAAGCCTCATACTAGCGGGCATTTCACTTTTTAGGATTGAATAATTATCATGTTTTAGTTAGACATAATATTTCATAAATATTGATTCAACTATAAGTGTTCCATTTTATGAGGAATTTTTGGAGAATACAATTATGGCCCTTCGTTCCGAGAAAGATTGTTGTACTTATCCAAATAACAGAGAAAATAGCATCGGACTTGATTGAAAAATCAAATTCTATTCATAGAATTATTAAATACCTTTGGTAACGAAGAAATCCACTTAGATGAAAATCAGACGTTATCTTTGAAAAAGAGGCAATGTTTTCGCAAGAGTAGGATGAACAAAATAGAGGATCCCAAATTGATCAAAATGACCCATATTCTAAATAGCTGTATAGCACTTGTTTGTGCTTTATTATTGTGCTTCTTCCCTTGGAAATCAGATGCTCAAAATTCTCAACATTCTCATGGGCGTATCATACACAGTCATGAAAATGAACATCTTGATTCTTTAATGAATCAATATGCAGAGCATAAGTTACTTTTCCCTAGCAATGTACCAGATAGAATTATTCTAAATCTGACAGAAGACCCCATGACTTCTGTGGCAGTAAACTGGAGGACATCGCTAAATATAAAAGAGGGCATTATAGAATATGCCAAAGCCACTCATGGACCAGAGTTTAGAGATGCTGTTCTTAGTATGAATGCAAATCTCGAAACACTATGGGTATGCAGAGAAGGAGAGCCTGACGTCGGAGCCAATTACCATTCGGGAATATTAAAGAATCTGGAGCCTGGTCAGAAGTACGTTTATAGAGTGGGGGGTGGCAAAAACTGGAGTGAATGGTTTCAGATTGCCATGCCTGGAAAAGACTCCCCTATTTCATTTGTTTATTTTGGAGATGCTCAAAATGATGTTAAATCAATGTGGTCCAGAGTAATCAGAGAAGCCTACCATACCATGCCCAATGTGAATTTTCTCTTGCATGCAGGAGATTTAATTAACAGACATAATAGAGACCTAGAGTGGGGCGAGTGGTTTCACGCTGGCGGTTTTATCCATGCTCAGGTGCCTAGTGTAATGACCCCTGGCAACCATGAATACAAGGATGTAAAGCTTTCTCCGCATTGGAAACCACAATTCAACCTCCCATCCAACGGTGTAAAAGGTCTGGAAGAAACCTGTTACGAAATCAATTACCCTGAATTAAAAATAATCTCACTGGACGGAGAACAAATGGATGAATCCCCACATTACAGAAAAGAGCAAGCAGAGTGGTTAGATTCCATATTAACTTTTAGCCCAAAGAAGTGGACGGTAATCACCTTTCATTATCCGATGTATTCTACAAAACCCAATCGAGATAATGTAGTCCTTAGAGAAGCCCTAAAACCCATAATAGATAAGCATAAAGTTGATTTGGTTTTACAAGGGCATGACCATGCGTATGGTCGAGGAACCGCGGAGAATGTTGCCACTGGTTCATCTGTAAAATCAAAAGACGCAGGTACCGTGTATGTTGTTTCTGTTAGTGGACCAAAAATGTACGACATAACCTATGAGAAAAGCTGGATGGAACGGAAAGCAGAAAACACACAGCTGTTTCAGGTCATTACAATATCAAAAGACAGCGCTCAATACAAGGCATTTACTGCAACTGGAGATTTGTACGACGCCTTCATACTCAAGAAAAATGGAATGAAGTCGAATATTCTAATTAATCAAATTCCAGAAATGCCGGAGAGGAGGCACACAAAAGAGAAGTAGCATAAGGGCTATACTCTTTTCAAAAGCATTTATGCATTTTAATCTTGAGTCCACTCCGGAAAGTGAGGATCATCAGAAAATGGAAGATTTTGGATGAGATTTTTATTTTTCGAACCTCAGTGATGCCTGAGCATCAGGGAGTTGAGAATAATGGAAATATCGCCAAAAGGGTCGTTTCCCGATATTATGACTTTCTGGAGTGGACTCAATCTTTAAGTTTAAAACAAAGAAAAAGTAGATATAGACGAGTTCTTTCAATACTCCATTTCCTGAATCTTATTCGCCTTATTATCCCACAGTACGATGTTCCCTTGTCTACTGGACGTGATAATAAGCTTGCCATCTGGACTCCAATCTACACCCCATAATAGATCATCTGAAGGTTCAGATTCTGAGATTAAGTATCCTTCTGGGGACCAAATTCGCAGGGCTTCACTAGCACTTGCCAATTGAGTAGCATCTGGGCTCCATCGGATATTACGATACTCCTTCGTACCGCTTGCTATCTCATGAATCTTCTTCCCATCTGCATTCCTGAATTGGAGTTTGACATTCTCAACTCCCTCCGCATCAAACTCGCCATAATCACCAGTCACAAAGAATTCTCCAGAAGGATGCCATTCGGTACATAGGGTCTGCTGAATAACTCCACGAGGGCTATACACATTAAAAAAGTCGTTATGTTTAGAGCATACAAGTGCAAGTAAATATGGCCAAGGCACAGAAAATACGTGCATCCAAGCAAAGTTACCAGAGTCCTAATCAATTGAAATTATTAGGATTTGAGACACCTTTTGAGAAGAATCTCAATCCAGAGAATAGATGGGTGGTTTTGGCTCATAAAATTCCTTAGGGTTCGATCTTCAACGTTTATAATTCTCAACTAAACAATCACCGGACCGGGGCCTCCTCTTTGAATGCCAGAGTTGTTATTGGGTTACTGATAATAAAGCACATGAGTAACTTTAGTGATCGTGAGACGATTCAAAACATTCAAGAGAATGTCTACATGCAGTACTTCTTGGGTTACAGCAGTTTTAGTAACGAAGCTCCCTTTGATGCTTCTTTATTTGTAGAAATTAGAGAACGTCTTGGAAGAGAACAACTGGAAAAGATCAATGATGAGATCTTAGGTCTTAATCAATCAGCAGCCAGCATCGCAGTAGAGTTACGGCCTAAAGAAGAAGAACAAGGGGATGGACTTAGTCAAAGTGAAGATTCCTTGCCAAGGACTACACCCACTCATAAGGGGAAGTTAATAACAGACGCTACAGCATGCCCCCAAGATATTGCCTATTCTACGGATTTGAATTTATTAAATGATACACGGGTACAAAGTGAATCCATCATAGATGAGCTTTACAAACTAAGGGGCTTAGATAAAAAGCCACGGACTTATCGTAAGAAGGCCCGAAAACAATATTTACAAACGGCACAGAAAAAGAAAAAAACAAAGAAGGTCATCCATAAAGCAATCAAGTGCCAAAAATCATATGTATGCAGGAATCTGAGAACTATAAATAGCCTCTTAAATGGATTTAGTAAGATACCGCTATGCCCCAAGAGTTATCAATATCTCTTAGTGATCAAAACACTATATGATCAGCAGCAGTATATGCATGATAACAAGGTGCATAGAGTAGATCATGGTATAGTAAGTATTCACCAGCCCCATGTACGCCCATACTTAGAGGCAAGGCAAATTCAAATGTAGCGTACGGCTCTAAGCTACAGGTAAGTCTAAGGCAAGGGTATGCCTTTTTAGGTGAACTATCCTGGGATGCATTTAATGAAGGCACCAGATTGCTGTGTAAAGTTGAGAAATACAAAAGTCGATTTGGATACTATCCCCAAGAGGTATTGGTAGATAAGATATATTGTACTGTCAACATCATCTCGTTCTGGGCCTGCGGTATAACCTATGGCAACATTAAAAGATCCTGTTGTATTGGAGGCCCCTGAACTTCTGCCTAAAAAAGAATTGTAATTCCCCGTTGTATTGCTGAACCCTGAACTTCCGCCAACAAAAGAATTGTAATTCCCCGTTGTATTACTGAACCCTGAATCTCTGCCTAAAAAAGAATTGGAGTTCCCTGTTGTATTCTCCAACCCTGAAGCTACGCCATCAAAAGAATTGGCACTACCCATTGTATTGTTCTTTCCAGCCTCAGCGCCCAAAAAACTATTAGAGAATCCTGTTATATTGTTCTTTCCAGCCGCAGAGTCCAAAAAACTATTGGTCTGGCCAGTAGTATTCCGAAAGCCAGAACTCCTCCCAAAAAAACTATTATTAATGCCTGCTTTATTAGCCTTTCCAGATTCAGATCCAAAGAAGCTATTGACCCAGCCAATCGTTGTACTATCGCCCGCGGCGTAACCAAAAAAACTATTGTCATCAGCAGTATTAAATTGTCCCGCCAATCTTCCAAAAAAACTGTTTCTACTTCCTGTAGTGTTGGAAAAGCCAGTACGATGGCCGAAAAAACTATTGTCCTTTCCTGTTGAATTAAGCCTTCCTGCGCTATACCCAAAAGAAGCTGTTGGCCTCTCCAGTATTATACCAGCACTTCTACCGAAAAAGCTTACTTATAATATTTCATTATCACTATTAGCATTATTCAGACCCGCTGCTTCGCCGAATCTTGTGTTATCCCAGAGTTATCGCTAATCTGCCCATTCAAAAATGATCCAATAAGCAACATTATTATAATTATAATTTTGATTCGCAGATTATTCGTTTTCTAATTTCTCAAGTCTTGTTAATAATGATCGAATCATATCATACTGATCTTGATTAATCTTTTTTTGTTCTTCTAATTGTATATGAAGTGCCTGAACAGAAGCTAAAGCGAGACCATCAGCATCCACGGTGGCAATTGTAACGTCATCTTTTCCTAATCCAAAGGCCGCATAAAAATCTTGAGCCATCGGACCTATATGACGAACATCTGGCTTATTAATATAAGCCCATGTGGAGATAGGTAAGGCCGTCACTTTTTCTAATATTTCTTGAGGGTCGACTGGTTCGAACTCTTGTTTTAAGAACTTACTTGAAGGAGCAAAGAATGCACCATTTATTTCAAATTCGCCAAACAGCTTAGTAGTTCCAAAAACAGAAAAGTCTCCATTAATAGCAATATGTCGCTCTCCAAAATGTCCATAAATAAGAGGAGTATTTGTCCGCTTAATATCTATATATAGTGTGCTATCTACAGCACCTTGTCCATCCGTCGGGCCAGCCTGATTGCCAATAGCAATATTGTTTGATCCTGTTAAATAATAACCTGCAGATCTTCCAAAAAAACTATTATAGCTACCCTCAATATTTTCAAAACCAGAAAAGATCCCAAAAAAACTGTTTTCACTCCCGTATGTATTGTTATAACCAGATTCAGAACCAAAAAAACTATTTCGTAAACCTGGATCATTATTAAAGCCAGATGCAGAACCAAAAAAACTGTTATTTCTACCTGCTTTATTTTTTAAACCTGAAGATGATCCAAAAAAACTATTTTCCCCTCCCACGTTTGTACTGTCTCCAGCTGCATACCCAAAGAAGCTATTATCATTTGCTTCATTGAATTCACCTGCTAACCTTCCAAAAAAACTATTACGACTTCCACTCACATTATGAAAACCTGTCTGGGTTCCAAAAAATGAATTGTCCGTTCCAAATTTATTTGAATATCCAGTCTGGTAGCCCATAAAGGTATTATATACACCTTGCGTCTCAATGGAAGCCCCCGTCTGCTTGCCAAAAAATGAATTACCTGTCCCAATGATTCCTGTATCCTCTCCGTATGAAGTAAATGAGCCATTGCAGGTACCTACACACTGTCCACTTACAATTGATCCGATCATCAGCAATAGTGCAGTCGATATTATAGTTTTGATATTCATTCTTATTTGTTTTCTAATTTATCAAATCTTGTTAATAATGATTGTATCAGATCATTCTGTTCTCGGTTAACTTCTTTTTCATCCTGCCATAATTGATACAATGCCTGAATAGAAGCCAAGGCCACACCATCTGCATCAAGCGTACCAATGGTCTTCTCATTCTTCCCTAATCCAAATGCTTTATAAAAGTCCTGAGCCATAGGACCCAGATGTCTTGTAGACTCCTCTTTATAAGACCATTCTGAAAGCTCCAATTTGGATACTTTTTCCAATATACTCAACTCATTAATCGGTATAATACCATTCTTACGATTAATATCTGAGGAATTCGAGACACCACCCATCGCTTCAAATCAGCCATTGATTCTGACAATACGTTTGTTGAACTGTCCGTAGATGAGGGGATCATTCGTCTGCTTCACATCAATGTATAGCGTGCTGTCTACATCCCCTTGATCTTCGGTTGGGCCCGCTTCTGCACCTATGGCTATATTATGCGATCCTGAAATATAATAATCAGAAAATTGTCCAATAAAACTATTGTTAGTACCATCTCGGTTATTAAATCCAGAGGAATTCCCATAAAAACTATTGGAATAACCTGACACATTATTTTTACCGGAAGATTCTCCAAAAAAACTGTTAAAATTTCCATGTTGATTTTCCTTGCCTGCCTTATACCCAAAAAAACTGTTTGCAAAACCAGTCGTTGTAATTTCTCCCGCAGAATAGCCGAAAAAACTATTATCAAGTGATTTACTCAATAGGCCGGCTTTCCTTCCCAAAAAACTGTTTCTCCTTCCAGTAGCATTAGACCTTCCTGCTTCACTCCCAAAAAAACTGTTATCGTATCCAGTAGTAGTAGTACTATCACCTCCAGCATAGCCAAAGAAACTGTTATCTGAACCGCCTATACTTGATCTACCTGCTCCCTCACCAAACATGCTATTTCTATTACCCTTATTATTAAAGCCGGCATGATTGCCAAAGGCCGTTAAAGATGATCCCATATTATCAAAACCAGCTTGATTTCCATATCGAGTACTCGACCCACAGTCTTGAACACACTGTACAATTAAGAACGATCCGTAAAGCAGGAGTATACCTTGTACAATTATAGTTTTAATATTCATATTCATGTTTTTAAATATCTGAAATTTTAGTTGCGGAAGAATAAAGATGCTTTAGTTTGTATTATTACAAAAGCAACCTGCTAATTCCAAAACCTTTCATTCTCAATACTTGCGAAAATATGACATAGCTAACAGCCCTGTTTCCCCCGAAATAGTGATATCTTGTTTGATTCGAGAGGACATTCACCTTCTTCGGTATATCCAGAAGTCATTCTTGGCTCAAGAATGAAAAAGGCCAAAACAGAAAAGATGACTTATGAGATCATCTTTTGAAACTGTAACGGTTTAATATTTACTTCGTAAATCTGACGTTGTAGGATGAAACTATCACTTACTTCCACTTGATCCCACATCCCATACTTGGGTGTTGATCCTGAATTTCATTTCCCGAAAGGGTGGCTTCTATTGCTGCTCTAAGATCAACTCCAGTTAGATCTCTATCATTACCAGGACTGGAATCATCTAGGCGACCGCGATAAGTCAACGCAAGGTTCCCATCAAAGACATAAAAGTCTGGAGTACATGCCGCGTCGTATGCTTTGGCAACTTCCTGATACTTGTCATAGAGATAAGGAAAAGGATAGCGCAACACTTTGGCAACGATACTCATCTTATCAGGTGCATCTTCTGGATACGCTTCTACATCATTAGAGCTTATGGCGATAAAAGAAACACCCTTGTTTCGATATTCCTTGGCCATTCGTACCAATTCTGCATTAACATGAATCACATATGGGCAATGGTTACAGATAAACATAATTACAGTGGCCCGATCAGACTTAAGATCATTGAGACTATAGTAATTATCGCTAATCACATCTCTAATATGAAAATTAGGTGCCTTCGTACCAAGTGAAAGTTTTGTCGATGGAATAAGTGCCATAAATCTCAATTCAGATAAAGTGATGCAATAATTACGAGTCGAAGATATTGCGATATGATCAGAATCTCTATTTTAGTGTTTCATCAATTTGTAAAAGGTAAAAATCACGTATGAAAACAATAAAAGGACCGGCAATATTTTTAGCACAATTTATGGGAGATGAAGCTCCTTTCAATTCATTGGACTCCATCTGCGCTTGGGTGGCAAGTCTTGGTTATAAGGGCATACAGATTCCCACTTGGGATGGTCGATGTATCGATCTCGAAAAGGCTGCTACAAGTCAGACCTATTGTGATGAACTAAAAGGGATAGTAGAAGGACATGGTCTTGAAATTACAGAACTATCCACCCATCTTCAAGGGCAATTAGTAGCTGTACATCCTGCTTATGATGCGATGTTTGATGGATTTGCACCAGCGGAAGTACAAGGAAATCCCAAAGCACGAACAGAATGGGCCATCCAACAAGTAAAATGGGCTGCTACAGCAAGTAAGAATTTAGAATTAGGAGCAGCAGCAACATTCTCTGGTTCACTATTATGGCACACTGTTTATCCATGGCCTCAGCGACCTGCTGGACTGGTAGAAACGGGATTCAAAGAATTAGGAGAACGATGGATGCCAATTCTTAATCACTATGAGGATTGTGGTGTGGACTGTTGTTATGAGATTCATCCAGGAGAAGATATTCACGATGGTCATACGTATGAGATGTTCCTAGAGCATACGAATAATCATGCACGAGCTTGCATTCTTTATGATCCAAGTCACTATGTGCTTCAGCAACTGGATTATCTACAGTTTATAGATTTCTATCATGAGCGCATCCGAATGTTCCATGTAAAGGATGCAGAATTCAATCCAACAGGGAAATCAGGTGTCTATGGTGGTTACCAAGATTGGTCAAAGCGTGCTGGGCGCTTTAGATCTTTAGGTGATGGACAGACGGACTTCAATGCTATTTTTAGTAAACTGACTCAATATGGATTTGACGGATGGGCAGTTCTCGAATGGGAATGCTGTATTAAATCCCCAGAACAAGGCGCTGCAGAAGGTGCCCCATTTATTAAAAATCATATTATTGAAGTTACTGATAAAACCTTTGATGATTTTGCGGGAGGAGGAGCAAGTGAAGAGACCAATAGAAAAATATTAGGCCTATCATAAAAGCTATGATATATTACAACATCTATAATTAATCCTGTTGAAGATTCAACTATGGTCAGTGGATCAGCTTTAGATCGCTATCTTAGCTCCCAATCTGAAAGGATCAACTAAACTAAAACTATGATAATTGGCTATTTGAAGGAAGGCAAAAATAAGTTTGCTCCGATTGTCCCCAGTAATATAGGTAAGCTCTCAAAATTTGCTGATAGTATCATGATAGAACATGGTATAGGTGAGGGGGCATCCTTTAGTGATGCCGAATATGAAGGGGTGCAAATAGAAAGTCGCGAGCAGATTCTGAAAAATGCTGATGTCATCGTTCAGATCACACCTAATATCTCTAATGAAGAGTATAAATCGGTAAAGGATGGAGCGGTTTTCTTATGTCAATATGCGTCATTCACAGATAAAAATATTGTCAAGGGGCTTCAAGAGAATGGTGTAAACGCCTTTAGCTTGGATATGATTCCTCGAATCTCGTTGGCGCAATCTATGGACGTGCTTTCTTCCATGGCATCTATCGCCGGATATCAATCAGTGCTTGTAGGATTGCAACATCTTCCGAGATATGCTCCTATGATGATTACTGCAGCAGGAAGTATTAAACCTTCCAAAGTGCTGATCCTCGGAGCAGGAGTTGCGGGTCTTCAGGCTATTGCGACTGCCCGTAGAATGGGAGCTGTCGTAGAAGCATTCGACACGCGTGCTGCTGTAAAAGAAGAAGTAAATAGTCTCGGCGCTAAATTTGTCGAAGTAGAAGGAGCGGTTGATGATAAAGCTGCAGGAGGATATGCTGTAGAACAAACTGATGAATACAAACAACGCCAAGCGCAACTTATTCATGAGCGAGCGATGGCATCGGACATCGTAATTACAACTGCCCAGTTACGCGGTAGACCTGCACCTCTTCTTATCAAAAAGGCTACTGTCGAAGGAATGCGAAAGGGGTCTGTAGTGATTGATCTGGCCGCATCTACAGGAGGCAATTGTGAAGTGGCCGTCAATGAACAGACGATATCTTATGAAGGTGTTACAGTCGTTGGAGATTCTATCTTATATGATAGAATGCCTCAAGATGCGAGTACATTGTACGGCAACAACATCCATAATTTTCTAAAACATATCATTCGAGAAGGAGCTATTGATCTGAATAGCGAGGATGAAATACTTTCTAAATCTCTTATTTCTAAAAAGGCATAATCATGGATCAAATACTTTCATTTATACAGGAGAATCTATTGATGATCTACCTCCTGATCTTTACGGTCATTTTAGGATTTGAGGTCATCTCCAAAGTCCCTACAGTACTTCATACCCCATTGATGTCAGGTGCGAATGCCATAAGTGGTGTAATTATAATCGGAGCGATTATTCTAATTAGAAGATCCGCTTCAGATGATTATTTCTCATTAAGTTTAGGAATGTTGGCCATCGCATTAGGTATGATCAATGTTGTAGGAGGATTTGCGGTGACAGACCGAATGCTCGAAATGTTTAAAAAGAAAAAGAAGTAAGATTATAATTATAAAAGGAAGCTTTCACGCTACAAATTAGAATATGCTAATCGATACAACTATAGATATATCTTACCTCATAGGAGCCGTTCTCTTCGTATGGGGATTGCGACTATTGGGTTCTCCAGATACTGCCCGTAAGGGAAATACATATGCTACAATAGGTATGGCCCTTGGAATACTTGCGGTCTTATTAGATCCAAGAATAACAGGTGGCGGAAACTATGGCTGGATCGCAGGAGGAATGCTCATCGGAGGACTTATCGGATGGTTCGCTGCCAAAAAAATCCAAATGACTGCCATGCCACAGATGGTATCTGTATTCAATGGTCTCGGAGGAGCCTGTGCTGCTGTACTTGCTATGGTAGAATTGACAACCGTGGATATGGATATGGGTGGTAGAGGAATCTCTCTATTTGCTTTATTAATAGGAGGCATGGCATTTACAGGAAGTATGTTAGCCTACTTAAAATTGGACGGTAAAATCTGGGATAGTCAAGTTACTTGGCCGAAACATAATATCATAAATCAAGTTTTGATGGTCGCCACATTGGCATTCTTAATTTATCTTATTGTTACTGTACCGACTACAGGATTACTTGTTGCCTTCTTATTGTTGTGCTTGTTTTATGGGTGGTCATTTGTAGCCCCGATCGGTGGTGCGGATATGCCCGTTGTCATATCCTTATTGAATTCATTTACGGGACTATCGGCCGCTGCCGCAGGTTTGATCTATGGCAATAATCTGATGATCGTAGGTGGTATTCTTGTAGGCGCTTCTGGAACAATACTGACAGTCCTTATGTGTCAAGCGATGAACAGATCTTTATTCAATGTTTTGATTGGCGGCTTTGCCGCTGCGGGCGGTGCTGGTGCAGATTCAGGAGACCAGGTCGCCAAAACTGTAAATGCTGTTGATGCGGCCATACTCTTAAATTATAGTAGTTCTGTGATGTTCGTTCCAGGATATGGTCTTGCCGTTGCCCAAGCACAAAAAGCCCTCAAAGAACTCGATGATCTACTAGAGTCTAATGGCGTAGATGTCAAGTATGCAATCCACCCTGTAGCGGGACGTATGCCCGGCCATATGAATGTCCTCCTTGCGGAAGCAGATGTTCCGTATCCAAAGCTACTTGATCTCGATGATGCCAATTCAGCGCTACCTAATACAGATGTGGTCGTTATTGTCGGTGCCAATGATGTTGTTAATCCTGCTGCAGAAGATGAGCCTACAAGTTCCATCTACGGAATGCCTGTCCTTCAAGTTTGGAATGCGAAGCATGTTATCGTTATGAAGCGATCTATGTCTCCGGGTTATGCGGGTATTCAGAATCAACTCTTCTTCCATGAGAAGACAAAGATGTTCTTCGGAGATGCGAAGGATAGTATTCAGGGATTGGTTGGAGAGGTAAAGAATCTGTGATTTAGTTCTGAAATGCATTTCTGAGTGGCACATAAATATCAAGAAACCAAAGATTTATTTAAAATTATTTGGAAAAGTACAATCCTATTTATAGTAATCAGCTTTCTTTCCACTGCCATTTTTAGCTACTTGCCTTTCCCTTGGGGTGACTATCAAGTTAATACTAAGTTCTCGTACCTAAAGGACAAACAACTTGATCCTAATGTTTACTTCCTTGGATCAAGTATTACAAACAGACAGATAATACCTTCCGTTTTTGATTCTGTCGTTAATGATCCTAATCTTTTAAGTTTCAATCCTGCTTCCGATGGCAAAATGCTGCCATACCCTTTCCAAGAATTAGAATATCTATTAGCACAAGACTCTACAATAAAGTATGTTTTCTTAGAATTAGATGGATTTACTTACTTAAACCCAAAGCATATTTTTACAACCAATGGAATTTACAATATAACTCCAAAATGGTATACTTTCTCAATGACCAATTTATGGTTTGGTAGCAGTATTATAATTAAAAACAAGATCGGCATGACTGGAAGATACACCTATGCCATTATCGCCAATATGTTGAAAATTGGAATGCGAAAAGACATTATTAAAGCTCATCTTGAAACAAACAAATGGGATTATGAAATCCTTGAAAGATCAGGCATGGGTCATTTGACTTTTGATAGTTTGTTCACTGCAGATAAATTCCAAATAGAAAACAAAACAGCCATAATAAATGAAACCAAATCAGAATATCAACAAGCAATAAAAAAATTGCATCTTGGTTTAAAATTAGATGAGAATAAGGTACAAAACTATCTTTTAAAGTGGTATGTAAAATACGCCCAATCCCATGGCACACAACTCGTCTATGTTATCAATCCTAGAAAATCTGTATTGATGTCAATTGAACAGAGTATCAATATCAAATCTATACTGCCCGCTAAAAACGTTATAGAGATAGCCGATCCTGACAAATATCCAGAATTATATAATGAAGACTATCGATGGGATTCTGGTCACTTAAATATCAAAGGTGCTCAGCTATTTTCGTAATATTGTGCTAAAGAATTCAATCGAATAAAATAAGGCCGTATGTTATTTAACTCTACAGCTTATCTTATTTTTTTTCCTGTTGTAGTAATAGTGTATTTCTTTATTCCCAAAATAAGTCTTAGGAATCTGTTTCTACTTATAGCCAGCTACTTCTTCTATATGTGTTGGCAACCAATATATATAATTCTCATTTTAGTGTCTACTATATCAGACTATTTCATAGGTCTTCAAATGGAAAAATGCTCCAATCATAATAGAAGAAAATTCCTGCTTTTCGCTAGCATTATAATTAATATTGTGATACTCTTTTATTTTAAGTATTTCAATTTCTTGAGTACTTCAATTGAAGAATGGACTGGGTATTTCGGATATATAGTTAAGATGCCTGCGCATCATTTTTTACTTCCTGTAGGTATCTCATTTTATACTTTCCAAACTTTAAGCTATACAATAGATGTATATCGCAAACAAAGTAGAGCGGAAAGTAACCCAATCAACTTTGCTCTATATGTATCCTTTTTCCCTCAACTGGTTGCTGGACCGATAGAAAGATCCACAAGACTCTTGCCACAATTCGAAATCAAGCACCGTTTTAATTACTTGAATTCAACTAACAAATGCAACAGCTTGCTGTTGTCATAAGAATAGGAGCAGCCTACTTGCTTTTGGCCATGGCCAAAAGCAAGTAGGCTGCTCGGCGAAAATTTCATTCTA
>JBLIDB010000132.1:0-13786 GCA_047634015.1 Saprospiraceae bacterium | reverse complement strand
TGGATTATCGCTAATATCTCGTCTCTAAAGGTGTCATTAACATATAATTCCTTTAAAGCGCCGAATAAAGCAACAGTTTGATCTCGACATTTGGTGGGGATTACGGCTGTCTCTACAGGGTGATAGTCTAGTTCCATTTGTTGCTCGAATCCCTTGCGCATAATTCCAAATTTTCGTGAAGGTAGCGCCTGATATTGTCTACAGACACCACTATAGTGCGGTTTTGTGATTACAAAATACAAATATTGTAACGGATTCGCAATCAATTTATTCCTCTTCCTACTTATATCCTACTGATTGTCAATCCTTTAGAGGAGGAAAAATCGATTTCTAACAGGGACTAATTAGATATCTCGAATTCAGAATAACAAAAAACGACCGATGTGAATTCCAGAATACGGGTATTTACATTTATATTTTCAATTCTATATTTATATAGAATTGAAAATGGAATTACTTGACCAACTGACTCTCGACATAAATTCAACTTTAATAGTAGAAATTACCCAATGCTTACATCATTGAGGTAACAAAAAAACTTAAAAAGCAAAGTAAATTAGCGCTAGCCATGCGTAATGTGATACGCAGTCTGCTTGCTTCGGAGTTGCACATTAAAGGACGCTTTCTGATTCTATAATGGTTTGTTACAATTTTTTAGAAATGACAAGCTTGGTAAGCTCATCACGATAGTTCTTTCCAATAGGTATCATCTTCTTCTGGCCTTTTTCCTCTAATTCTACCATGTTTCCCTCTATGGCACGAAGCTTCGTAAGATTAAGGATGTAAGAACGATGTATTCTTTTGAACATTTCAGAAGGTAATTTTACCTCGAGACTTTTCATAGTCTGCAGCGTGATAACGCGTCCTTCTTCCAATCTTATAATAACATAGTCCTTTAAGCCTTCGATATATAGGATATCTTTATAAAAGACCTTCATCATCTTCTTATCACTTTTAACAAAGAAGAAGTCCTCTTCTACACCTAATTCAGAACCAGATGAAGAGGAATCTTTCTTGACCTTTTCTATAACCTTATTAGTAGCTTTAAGAAACCTCTCAAAACTAATAGGCTTAAGCAAGTAGTCTACAGCATCGAGTTCGAAACCATCCACAGCATGTTCTGCATATGCTGTGGTGAATATAGTCATAGGAGGATTAGAAAGAGATCTTAGGAATTCCATACCAGTAAGCTGGGGCATTTGAATATCTAAGAACATGAGATCTACATCATTCTCATTTAGGACCTTGTTGGCCTCAATAGCATTGGAGCAAGAGGCGATAAGATTAAGGTCAGGTATATTGCCTACGTGTGCTTCTATGATCTCTCTTGCTAAGGGTTCGTCGTCTACGATTATAGTATTTATCATGATTGCTATATTTTTATAATTTAGTGGAATTGAGGTTTAATTGTACTTTATATTTATCATTTTCGGCATCTGTGGTTAGTAGATAACGATTAGGGTATAGTATGTTCAATCTTCTTCTGACATTCGAAAGGCCGATTCCTCCTGATTTCTTTTTTCCAGGGATAGGGAGTAATGATTCTTGAGGGAGACTATTTTCAACTTTTAATTCAATATCCTTATCACCAATATCTAAAACGATATTTACGAAGCCTGATTTCAACTCATGATCTATTCCATGCTTAAAACTATTCTCGAGAAATGGGATAAAAAGTAAAGGCGCTATTTTGTGCCCACTGGGATCTCCATTGATTTCTATATTCATTTCGAAATTCTCTCCATGACGAATTTGTTCGAGATCAAGATAACTCTTTATATAATTTATTTCTTGCTCTAAGGAAATAGTTCTCTCATTACTCTCATAGAGCATGTATCGCATCATATCAGATAGCTTAAGCACAATTTCAGGAGCCCTGTCTGATTTTTTTAGCGTAAGGGCATAAAGACTGTTCAAGGTGTTGAAAAAGAAGTGTGGGTTAATCTGATTTTTCAAAAAGCGCAATTCGGATTTTAGATTTTGACGTTGTAGATCCTTTCGCTCTCGTTGATGTTCCATCCAGTCATTGATAATCTGATAGATAGAGGATGAAAAAGCAATAAAAAATATACCTAAGAAGTAGGTAGCATTGGTCTGCCAAGTAAATACAGATTCAAAGGTTAATCGATTGTAGGATAAAGCTAAGTAGTGAATTATGACTTCAAGAGGCGTTGCAACAAGAGAAATGATAATTAACGAGAACAAGTAAGTGTAAAGGCGGTCTTTCTTTAGATACTTTGGGAAGAGATAGTAAATATTGAATGTGACGACGACAATGAAAAAGATAAAACGAATACCAAGACTCAACATCTTTATAGCCAATGGGTTACCACTATTATCGGCAATTACCAAGAAAAAATAAAAAACTACCCAAAAGAATAAATGATACAAAAATCCCTTCTGAACTGCGTTCTCAATAGTACCATAGAAAGAGTGATCGTTGTCTAAACCTGTAAACATTGAGATAAACTTAGAACATAGTATTTAGTCCCGAGAAAAAAACAGATGAATTCTATGATCCTTTCGATGAAAGATGTGTTATTAATCCGATCGATATTATGCAGTGATTTAAGAATTGGGCTGATCGACGAGAGTAATTGCTTGATAGATAGGACGCATCTCTTTTTCTTCCTACTTATCGGACAGGCAGGTTCGCAGTTATAGCTATGTGAATAATAAAAGCTGATTCCTACTTGCTGGATATACAGATATCTGGCTATCAATGAATTATTCTTAGACATTTTGTTTTGTTCTTAAATCACTTCTATAATTTAAAAATAAGCTAAAGTTGTATAATTGTGTTCTATGGGATATAAAAAAATTGAGGAGTATACGCCCGAAACTACCTCCAAGATTAAAGGAAATTATAAGGAAATACTCACTTCTCTAAATGAAGATCCACAGAGAGAAGGGTTGCTAAAGACACCTGAAAGGGCGGCGAAAGCGATGCAGTTCCTAACTCAGGGGTATGATCTTGATGCGGAAGAGATCCTTAAAGGAGCTTTGTTTCAAGAGGATTATAGTGAAATGGTAATAGTCAAGGACATAGAAGTATATTCATTATGCGAGCACCATATTTTACCATTTTTTGGTAAAGCCCATGTTGCTTACATACCCAATGGTTATGTGGTGGGACTTAGCAAGATTCCGCGCGTAGTTGATGTATTTGCGAGACGATTACAAGTTCAAGAGAGATTGACAGATCAAATCTTACAGTGTATTGAGTCGACTTTAAAGCCACTAGGAGTAGCCGTTGTAATCGAAGCGGCACATATGTGTATGATGATGAGAGGAGTTCAGAAGCAGAATTCGGTGACAACAACATCAGCATTTACTGGCGCATTTAGTAGTGAAGAAACACGAGCAGAATTCTTAAATTTGATCCATTCTAATAGAAGATAAGAATTATGGCGCAAGCATTAATATTTCCTGGACAAGCGGCGCAGTTTGTGGGAATGGGATCGAAGATTACTAATTTGAGAAGCAAGGCGAAAGCCCTAATAAATCAAGCAGATGATATCTTAGGTTACAAGCTTAGTGAAATCATGTATCAAGGTCCTGAGGAATTACTTAAAGAAACTAAGTATACACAACCAGCTGTATTTGTGCATTCTTACATAGTATACGATGCGCACAAAGATTCTTTATCTCCATCTGCCGTTGCGGGCCATTCTCTAGGGGAAATAACCGCATGTGTTGCAGCAGGAGTAATGTCCTATGAAGATGGCCTCAGGTTAGTTCAAGTGCGAGCGGAGGCAATGCAATATGCTTGTGAGCACAACCCGAGTACGATGGCAGCTGTACTTGGATTAGAGGATGGAATCGTAGAATCTATTTGTAATAATATTGAAGGTACCGTTGTAGCAGCGAATTATAATTGCCCCGGACAGTTAGTGATTTCAGGGACAAGTGAGGCCATACATCAAGCAATTGTCGCCGCAAAAGAAGCAGGAGCAAGGAGAGCCTTGGAAATACCGGTAGGAGGGGCGTTTCATTCACCATTGATGGAACCTGCTGTCGAAAAATTTAAGACAGTTATAGAAGGTATGGATTTCAATGATGCTAATATTCCTGTCTATCAGAACGTTAATGCTATGGCAACTCAGGATGCCGAATCGATTAAAACGAATCTTATAGCACAAATTACAAGCCCTGTTAGATGGACGAAATCTATCCAGGAAATGATCTCAGATGGCGTTGGTGAGTTTGTAGAAGTAGGAGGTAAGGGAAAGGTGCTGATGGGGATGGTGAGAAAAATATCAAGAGAAGTTGAAATAAGACAGTGGCAGGAAGAAGTATAAAAGATAATATTAAGGCAGGTAGACTTTTGCTTGCGGATCCATATATGCTTGATCCTCCGTTTAAGCGGTCTGTCGTATTACTTTCTGATTATAGTGAGTCGGAAGGAATAGTCGGGTTTATTCTCAATAAACCGATCTCCAAAAGTATCAATAGTCTAATAGACGATTTTCCTGAGATAGATTCACCTGTCTACTATGGTGGTCCAGTTGCACCTGATACATTGCATTATGTTCATGATGTAGGGGACATATTAGATAATAGTATTCCATTAAGTGATGGATTATATTGGAGTGGAGATTATGAGAAACTCAAATTTCTAATAGAATCTAAGCTTATTACAAACCGAAATATTAAGTTTTTTGTGGGATACTCAGGTTGGTCCCCAGGTCAGTTAGAGGCAGAATTGGAGGGAGGATCATGGATATTGGCGGATATGGATCCCAATTATGCCTTTAATATCAAATCAAAACAGCTGTGGAATAAAGCAATGCGTAATAAGGGGGGACATTACACGGTCATTGCTGAAATGCCAGATAGCTTTATTTTAAATTAAAAAGATTTAAACTCTCTTTGGTGTAAGGATTACATCAATAGATTGACACGATGGACCCCTGGTAGATATTCTCGCGAGATTATATGTTTGATGGCCTCATAGCCATTTTTATCCGAAATGAAATTCACATTATTTAGATCTATGATTACCACGGGGAAGGTCAGAATGTTTTTGAAATAATCGAAATAGGTATTTTGAATAGTAAGCAGATATTCTGGTGTTATTAGCTTTTCGTATTCCCGACCTCTTTCATCAATCATTTTAACCAGCTGATTTACATCTCTGTGGAAGTATATCAGAATATCTGGTTTGGGGAATGGGGCATTCAATACTTGCCAAAGTTGTTGGAAGAGCCGATACTCTTCGTCCATTAAGTTGTTCTTGGCGAACAACAACGACTTAACAAAGTAATAGTCCGATATCGTAAAGTCTTGAAATAGATCTCTATTAAGTAGTTGACGCTGCAGCTGCTTATAGCGCTCTGTCATGAAGAATAGCTCAACAGAGAATGCATATCTCTCGCGATCTTTATAAAATAATGGTAAGAAAGGATTGTCCTGAAATTCCTCGAGAATGAGTTCACAATTATATTCTTGGCGAATCAATTGCGTAAAGGAGGTCTTACCAGTCCCGATATTACCTTCTATACAGATATACTTATATGGTATCTGCATACTTATTTCGTATTATCTTTAAAAATACTTACGGATCCGTTATCTATACACATGCCCTCAAGCTCCTTTATGGTCTTTTTTGCCTCTGGATGAACTACACTTCCAGCGATCTCGGATAAAGGTATCAAAACAAAATTTCTACTTAACATTCTCGGGTGTGGTATCTCAAGATTTTCACTGTTAAACACTTTACTATCATATAAGAGAATATCGATATCAATAGTTCGAGGACCCCATTTTGTGACTTTATTTTTACCTAATGCCTTTTCAATTTCAAAGATCTTTTGGAGCATTACACTTGGATATAGTAAGCTCTTTACGCAAAGCGCTTGATTGAGGAAACTCGACTGATCTAACTCCCCCCAAGGTGCGGTTTCATATAGCTTAGAGCTGCTACTAATCCATCCAATATTTAAAGATATTAAAATCCGCGCACGTCTTAAGTTGTTAAGACGATCACCTAGATTGGTGCCTAACAGAATGTAAGTCGTAAAAGGCTGAGATTTAGATATATCCATAAGCGTGTATGAACATATGCATAAAAAGTGAATGTGTCATGAGAAATGTAAATAAGCCGACGTTTGTGACTATTAATTTTTTTCCGGATAGGGGGTGATGACCAAAGGAGATGTCTTATAAGTAGATTTTAGTTATTCTTCCTGCTCCAATTTGGACTTGATTACGCACTATATATTCAATAAGATAGTGTAAAAGTGATTAATTAAAGGAAGACAGGAGGAACTCCAATGAAAACCAATTAAACTATAACGATAGTTAATGGTTTTTGAAAACAGCTCTTTACGATAGAAGGCCCCACCATTTTTATGATGCGGCCTTCTTATTTCTACCTGTAGGAAGTAGTATCGTAAATTATGTTTTACAACCCAGCCTTTTTTATAGCCGCTAAATATCGATCCAAAGCCTTCTTGACTACTGGATATAATAGAAATAATCCAATCATATTAGGAAATACCAACCCTAATATCATAGCATCTGAGAATCCCCAAACAGAACTCATATCAGCAGCAGCACCGATTACTACAAATACTAAGAACAATAACTTATAACTGATATCGGCAAACTTACTCTTACCAAATAGATACATCCAAGACTGGAGACCATAGTAAGACCATGATATCATCGTACTTACTGCAAACAGTACTACTGCAATTGTTAAAAATGGTCCTGCGAATGGAATATACTTAGCAAAAGCAGCAGTTGTAATTCCAGCTCCTTCTGTGGATACGCCATTAATGATAACTGCTCCAGCTCCATCACCGCCATACATGAATTCACTTCCTCCAGTATTGAAAATAATGATTACTAAAGCCGTCATGGTACAGATTACAACAGTATCTATAAATGGCTCTAATAAGGCCACGAGACCTTCCGAGGCAGCATAATTTGTTTTCACCGCAGAGTGGGCAATAGAGGCGGATCCCGCACCCGCTTCATTGGAGAAGGCAGCTCGCCTAAAACCTGTGATCAAGACTCCCATAAATCCTCCTATTCCCGCTTCCATAGAGAAGGCTCCATTTATAATAGCTCCAATCGCATCATCGATTAATGTGAAATTAACCAATAGGATATATAGACAAGCGATGACATACATCAATGCCATAAATGGTACCACCTTTTCTGTGACTGAAGCAATTCTTTTGATCCCTCCGATGATAATGATACCTACAAAAAACATAAGTATAACCCCAATAATGGTTCGTGCTGCGCCACCGGTCATTCCTAACTCTTGCACTAATGACATGGCCGCTTGATTAGACTGTGCTGCGTTTCCTCCACCAAAGGAAGCACCGATACATAGTACTGCAAACACGACAGCTAAAAATTTTCCAAGATTCGTGAATCCTCTTTCTTTGAGACCTTTGGTAAGATAATACATAGGTCCTCCGTATACGGTACCATCTTCTCCAATATCTCTATACTTAACACCAAGGGTACATTCGACAAACTTTGTTGACATTCCCAGTAATCCACATATAATCATCCAGAAGGTTGCTCCTGGTCCTCCAATGGCAATTGCGAGCGCTACACCAGCAATATTACCATTCCCAACAGTACCTGATACTGCGGTGGCAAGCGCTTGGAAATGTGAGACTTCTCCTTCTTGGCTCTCATCCCGTATTGTTTCTTTGATATCACCCCCTTCTATGTTAACGGCTGCTTTTTCCGATACACCATGGGCATCTAGCTCATCATAATGACCTCTTACAACATTGATGGCTAATGGGAATTTTCTGATATTTATAAAACCAAAATAAACAGTAAAGAAACCAGCACCGGCGACAAGTAGGATTATTATTATAGGAATACCAACTCCGAAGATGGCTTCCGTTCCGGGCAGATTAAATAAAATTATAGCCAAAAAGCCATCGGCAATAGGTGTGAACCATTCATTTATACGCTCATCAAGTCCTTTTTCTTGGGCGGAAGCAACATTGGGCGCGGCTCCGATCAAAATTGCCATAAGCGTCCATCTCATTAGATTTATCAATTTCATACAGGTGATTTGTTATTTAATAGACGGTAATATAAAAAGAATGGATGGATCAACATAAGGCAATTTGCTCAGTATCTCAAATTCATAGCTTCTAGGTCAAAAGCTGCATTCATATGGTGCATTGAGTGTTAATTAAGGTAACCTCATCACTATGTAAAAGTCGTATTAAGCATAATGATCAAGTATTAGTCTCTGGATTTCTGTAATTTAGAGGCCTATTTTAAGCCTAATAGTTATGTTCCTGCAGAAATATTTATTTACTTTTTTGGTTGGTCTTACACTCCTTACCATGAATTCCTGTTCACCAAAAGAAACAAGTGCACCGGAGTATGGAGAACTTATTGAAATTATTCATTCCAGTGGAGATGACTATTCCTATAAGGAAGCTGGCGAATTCAATTTCTACGCACCATATCCTTTTAATCAAGGCTCTTTGAAGGGGAAAGATGGAATTCGATATGACGTCGTTGTGTTATCTAAGCAGTTAGAGAAAGGAAGTAACGTCGGTATAGAAATCTTTGCAAAGATGACTATCGTAGATATTGATGGCGACGAGACTGATATTCTCATGGCGAAACCCACGAATAAAGAATATGAACTATTACCTATAAGAGATTTCTATGGTTTTTCTGTTGAGCAATTTTATTTCAAACAAATGGTTCAATATTGGTATTCTAATAGATATGGACTAAACGGAACCACAGTAAAAGGGTGGGAGCCTGCAAGTATAGAGTTATATAAGGATTAATTTATGAGCGTAAGCGCTTCTACTGCGATGAGATTACGGAAGGTGCTTTGCCTTAAAGATTCTAATAGAGAATTCAGAGATATAAGCCTGGACAAATGGGAGCTTACGTTTTCCATATACAAGCATATAGAAGAAATTAAGGATATATGGAATGCCAATGTACCCCAAGAAGCGTTTATGACTTCTTCTTATCTGCGTACTTTAGAGCAAACGAATCCATCCCATTTAAGCAACTTATATGTCGTATTAAAAAACAAGGAAAACGAAATTAAAGGAGTCGTTTTGTTGCAAAGTATAGTCCTTGATTTTTCAAAAAGTTTCAATTACGAGAGGTATACTACTAAGAGTTCTTTTTTATCAAAAGTATGGCAGCGATTGCGCCAGATAGCCGTCTCTTGGATAAAATTTAGGCTGCTTGTTGTTGGTAATCTATATCTGACAGGACAATATGGGATGCACGTTAAAGATATTAGCACTCAAGATCAATATGGCTTAGTACAATCGATGTTAAAGGTGCTAAAGAAGGAATTCTGTAGCTCTCCATATCGATTTAGTGGAATCTTATATAAGGATTTCTTCGAACAGGATGCGCTCCAGAATAGCAGGAAGTTAGGATTAGAAGCATTTAAAATCGATCCTAATATGATTCTACCATTGAAGTCAACTTGGAGTTCATTTGATGATTATTTGGCGGACATGAAATCTAAGTATCGTGTGCGCCTCAAGAATGCAAAAAAGAAGTTCAAAGGAGTAGAAAGGCGCGAACTTTCAATGGAAGAGGTGGAGCAGTATAATGGAGGAATGTATAATCTTTATGAAAAGATCTTGTCAGGCTCTGGTTTTGTCTTAGCAAAAGGAGATAGTACTTATTTTAAGACGCTAAAGACACAACTTGGTGAGCGATATCACATCATAGGATATTTCTTAGAGGAGAAGTTGGTTGGATTCTATACTTGGATATTGGAAGATGATAAGCTTGATAGTCACTTCATAGGATTAGATCCTTCTCTAAATAATCGTTACCAGCTTTATCTCAATATTCTATTGGACTTAGTCAAGGACGGCATAGACCAAGAAGCAAAATCCATCTATTACTTCAGAACAGCATTAGAAATCAAGAGCTCTGTTGGGGCGGTGCCATATGAAATGATTTGCTATTTCCGACATACCAGTAGTATCATAAATAGTGTAGTGCCATTGGTCTTCAAATACTTTATACCGCAACAGCAATGGGATCAGAGACATCCTTTCAAGGATCCTGTTCTGTCTTAGACAGGCTTTTTATGTAAAAGCAATCTGTCAGGCTGATTATAAAAGTTTTCTAATCCGCTTAGATCTTCCTTTGTAAAATATGGTTCAGCTGTTGATGTGTTGAGGTCTTCCATGTGATAACTATTTAGCTGAATATAAATAGTACTGATGATCGTTAGTATTATTGCAAGGGAAGCAGCTGCTAACCACTTACTACCGACTATCTTACGCCTTTTTGGCCTTTGCTTTCGTGCAATAGACCTTTCCATACTATCAGAATTATCTAATTGCCTTTCTAAGCGATTCCAGAGTTCGGGTCGAATGTCCAGGTGCTTTTCAGTCTCTGATGATTTTATGATTTTATCAATGTGTTCTTTCATGATTATTTCCAATTAAGCAGATCTGCACTGATTATATTTTTTTTTAAACATTTCTTGGAGTCTCCTCCTCGCCAGTAACAGCTGGGATTTAGAAGTGTTAATGCTAACACCTAATAATTCAGCGATCTCCTTATGCTTATATCCTTCTATCACATAAAGGTTAAATACCGTTCTATATCCTTCAGGTAATCGGGTTAGAAGAACAAGTATTTCTTCATATTCAAGATGGTCAACCCATTCGACTTTAGGATCTTCTAAGATATTATCGATTGAAACAGTGAGGAATTGTGATTTACGCTTACGTAGATCCATCAGACATTCATTGACGATCACTCTCTTTAGCCAGCCTTCGAAACTTCCTTCACCTTTGAACGTATCTATTTTTTGGAATATCCTATAGAATGCTTGTACAAGTATATCTTCTGCAGACTCGATATGCTTAAGATATCGAAGGCAGATGGACATCATCAGGGGGGCGTATTTCTTCCAAAGTTCATTCTGCGCTCTTCTATCTTTCTGTTGACATCTTCGTATTAATTCCTTCTCTTCCATCAGAACTACTTGCTACTTACTAATATAGATGAATTCGAAATCATTTATGGTGTGCCGGAGTTGAAGTTATTATTTTAACTATTCCGAGGACAGTTTTTAGACGGAAGTTTAAGGACTTATTTTTTTCACAGTTTAATATGATTTTGTTTGAATCACAGAGATTCAAGAACATGATGGATAGTTTACCTAATTTTGTCCTTATTGAAGAATAGCGCAGGATAATGGAAGTAAATAATGATCGTTTTGAGTTTTCAGGAGGAGTTGATGCTTTGTCTCTTACAGATAAGTATGATAGTCCCCTTTATGTGTATGATTTTGCTATTATAGAAAGACAATATAAACGACTTATAAGTGCTTTTGATGGCGTAGATCTTCAGATAAACTACGCCTGTAAGGCAAATACCAATGTCAACATTCTTAGACTTATTCGAGGTCTCGGAGCCGGGCTTGATGCAGTCTCTATTCAGGAGATTCGTTTAGGTTTACATGCTGGTTATCAGCCTAATGAGATTCTTTATACACCGAATGGTGTATCTATGGAAGAGATGGACCTTGCAGTAGAAGCAGGTGTTCAGATTAATGTGGATAACATCTCTATGCTGGAACAATTTGGTCAGAAGTATCCGGATTATCCGATATGTATACGGCTGAATCCGCATATTATGGCTGGAGGTAACTCTAAAATTTCTGTGGGACATATAGATTCGAAATTTGGAATTTCTTTTCACCAGATGCCTCTCGTAAAGAGGATTGTAGAAGCTACCGATATGGTGATCGAAGGACTCCATATGCATACTGGATCGGAAATCTTAGATACGGAAGTATTCTTAAATGGTGCCGAGATATTACTGAATGCCGCTACTGATTTTGGTGATCTAAAATATGTGGACTTCGGTAGTGGATTCAAAGTCCCTTATAAGGAGCACGATATGGAAACGGATATCGAAGAGTTAGGAGAGCAGATTACGAAACGATTCAAAAGATTCTGCCAGGAATATGGTAGAGAGATTACTTTGAAATTCGAACCTGGGAAATATTTAGTTTCAGAAGCAGGATATTTTCTTGCCAAGGTAAATGTTATTAAGCAGACGACTTCTACTGTATTTGCGGGGCTGGATTCTGGATTGAATCATTTGATAAGACCAATGTTCTACGATTCTTATCATCAGATATTTAATCTAAGTAGCCCTTCGGGAAAAAGCAGAATCTATACTGTAGTAGGATACATCTGTGAGACAGACACCTTTGGCATAAACAGAAAAATTACCGAAATAAGTGAAGGAGATATCTTAGCGTTTAAAAATGCTGGAGCTTACTGTTTTTCTATGAGTTCCAATTATAACTCTCGCTATCGGCCTGCGGAAATTTTAATTTATAACGGGCAAGATTATCTTATTCGGGAGCGTGAAACCATGGATGATCTTTTACGAAATCAAATTGAAATTGAGACTCTTGCTCTTGAAACTGTTGAAGCTTAAATCCTTTATAGTATAAGGAGGGAATACATAATTTGACAATGGTCAGGTAAAAAAGAGATTCTAAGCAAGGTGAAAATATTGCTAACACAGACTTTCGAGGAGCCATAGAATGCCTTTGCTTTTTTTGACAAGAATGGAGATAAGAAACTATCTAAAAAGGAGCTTAAGAGCCTAATAATATCAGCAAAAGTCAATGGATTTATTTCTGGTATCGCAGCGGGAAAAATGGTAAAGGGATTAGATAAGAGTGGCGATAAAAAGTTAAACTGGGTGGAATTTAAAGAGGCCGCAGACTCATTGAAAAGCATAAGATAAAAGAATCTTTCTGGGTTAAAGGGTATTTCCTTCCTCGCTTTGTCATCCTAAGAAGGATCTGACCTTGCCCGAACTTCAAAAAAATGCTTCCTTTGCGAAATGTCAAAAGAAAATCTTAATATCTTATGTATACTACGTCTGATATGGAATATCTCTAAAAGGTGGAATGCTGCATTATTATGCGTTCAGATCATGCTTGCGATATTGCCCTTGGCTTCCTACTACCTACTTAAGGTCCTTATAGATACTGTGATCGAAACCAAGTAGATCAGAAGCGAACAAGTTTTATGGTGTCTATTGGCTTACAGTTTAGTTCTCATCACCATTTCTATACTCAGCAGCAGCAGTATCAATAGAGTCCTAGATACCGGATTTCAGCTGAAGACTCAGGATCATATCAGTAAGTTGGTCATTGAGAAGTCCAGTAAGTTACCTTACCACTTTTATGCAGACAGTCAGTACTTCAACACCCTTCACTTTGTACAAAGTGAATCCGTATATCGACCCACACAATTAGCTACAGCAGTTCGAGGCTTAATATCTCAAGGGCTTATGCTGTTTTCACTTTCTGTTCTGTTCAGTACTTTGCATTGGTCTATAGGACTGATTTTAATAGCGATATCAATACCGATGGGCTTGGTCAAATATATTCATACAAAGAAGTTAGTTGAATCCAGGCTCAGCATTCAAGAGGTGTTAGTAAAAAAGGGATTAAAATTTAGAAAATACAGTACCGCTAAATATCTCAATGTTCTATTGGCATCCAATAATCAAGAACTTAAATTCATGGAGTCTGAGTATCTTATTCACCTAGGGGGTATTAGCTGTGACATAAAGAAGTCCACTTTTGAAAATCAAACCTATAAAATAAAACTATTGAGAGTAATTCGATCTTGAATTCAACTAACAAATGCAACAACTTGCTGTTGTCATAAGAATAGGAGCAGCCTACTTGCTTTTGGCCATGGCCAAAAGCAAGTAGGCTGCTCGGCGAAAATTTCATTCTATTTTTGGTTTG
>JBLIDB010000131.1:0-13892 GCA_047634015.1 Saprospiraceae bacterium | reverse complement strand
TACGGTCACTAACCGAAAATGGCGGCAAAGCAGCCTATGCCATTGCTGAATTGACAGATCCAGATCAATGCAAAATGGCTGTTGAAAAAGTCGTTGCCGAATTTGGCCGAATAGATGGCTTAGTCAATAACGCTGGTGTCAATGACGGAATTGGACTTGAAAACGGTAACCATAAGGATTTCATTCGCTCTTTAGAACGCAACGTGGTTCATTATTATATGATGGCACAACTGGTCCTTCCATTTCTTAAGAAAAATAAAGGGGCGGCTATTGTCAATATTGGTTCTAAAACTTCATTGACAGGACAAGGCGGCACCTCAGGTTATGCTGCGGCAAATGGAGGGCGGAATGCCCTGACCAGAGAATGGGCAGTTGAATTACTTCCCTATAGCATACGGGTAAATGCTGTTATTGTTGCTGAGTGTTACACACCTTTATATGATCGGTGGATTAAAACATTCGATAATTCAGAAGAGAAATTGGCAGCCATTAACGCTAAAATCCCATTGGAGAATAGAATGACTACGGCGCAGGAGTTGGGAGATACCGTAGCTTTTCTACTCTCTTCAAAGTCAAGTCATACAACAGGACAATTGTTATTCGTGGATGGCGGGTATACACATCTGGATCGAGCCTTGAGTTGATATTTCATTTGGAGGTGATTTATGAATACAATGAATATATGCAAACAAAGCATAATATGTATTGAACCAGCTTGTCCGGCAGACAGGACTCAAAATGAGCTTCGTCAATAACTATAAGCCTTCACGCTTGGTTTAGCCCTCCATTCTTATATCACTTCATCATTTTTTAAACGAGGGGATCAGGCTGTGTATGAGAAGTACTGCTTTAAGCGTTGACTTACGATTCGGTATATATGAATTAATTACTACCTTGACTACTTTTTTTGAGAAAAGTAGGGAAACTGATTCCTCATAACCTCTCCTATTAAAATTATGTTTTTGTAGGCACTGATTATACTTTAATTTAAACTGAACAGAATGGAACTCATCGCATATGATGAATTAAAAGAAACGCTTGAAGCCATATTATTAGAAACTGGTTTTAAGGAGGAGGATGCTGCTCTCTGCGCTGAAATATTTTCTAATTCTACACTTGATGGATACCACTCTCATGGGGTGAATCGGTTTGCGGAATTTATCAAGACGATTACGGATGGTTACGTGCAATTGAATATAAAGCCAGAGCGATTATTATCATTATCAGGATTCGAACGATGGCATGGAAACTTGGGGCCTGGGCCCCTTGTTGCTAATTTCGCGATGAATAGAGCCATAGAATTAGCGAAAGAGCACGGAATGGGATGCGTTGCTATGCAGAATAGCAGTCACTGGATGAGAGGAGGAGCCTATGGGTGGCAGGCAGCAGAAGCTGGGTGTATCGGAATATGTTTCACTAATACAGAACCGAACATGCCATCATGGGGGGCTAAAAGTGCGAATACAGGTAATAACCCTATGATTGTAGCTGTTCCTAGTGAGGAGGGACACATTGTTCTGGATATTTCCCTTTCTCAGTTTTCGTATGGTAAGATGTGGGAACATACGAGAGAGGGCAAAGACTTACCATTTCCAGGGGGGTATGATGTGGCTGGTAACCTATCTACAAATGCGAAAGAAATTGTTGAGACTAGGAGAGTCTTGCCTACGGGCTACTGGAAAGGATCTGGATTATCGATCATGTTAGACTTGATAGCGACCTTACTTTCGGATGGAAGATCCACTGCCAAAGTAGGTGAGATGGAAGCAGAGTACGGATTGTCTCAAGTGTTTATATGTTTCGATAGTAAGCAATTGAATGAAAGGGGAAGACACGAAGCGTTGGTCAATGAAATTATAGCTTTTGTAAAAGCTGCAGAGCCGGTAGAAGAAGGTGCTACAATAGAATTCCCGGGATCTCGAACGCTCAAACGTCGTGCAAAACATATGGAAGAAGGAATTCCAATTAATGGTATCATTTGGGATAAATTGCAAAGCATGGTAGAGGGCATGGGGAATTGAAATAAAATTAGGGGAGTATGAAAAAGGTTAAAGAAGAAACTATCAAATGGGGCATTATCGGAGTTGGAGATGTCTGCGAAGTAAAGAGTGCGCCAGCGATGCAGTTAATAGAGCATTCTGAGTTGGTAGCTGTAATGCGAAGGAATGGTGAGAAGGCTAAAGACTATGCAGATCGTCACAATGTCTCAAGGTGGTACGACAAGGCAGAATCGCTCATCAATGATCCAGATGTAAATGCAATCTATATCGCAACACCTCCAAACGCTCATACTGAGTATGCCCTCATGGCTGCCAAAGCGGGCAAGCCGGTCTATGTAGAAAAGCCAATGGCCACGACAACTTTGAAATGTCAGCAGATGATTGATGCTTGCACTAGCGCAGGAGTGCCTCTATATGTTGCTTACTACCGAAGAAGACTCCCCAATTTTGAGAAGATTAAATCATTATTAGAATCTCGTGCTATTGGTGATGTTCGAATGGTTACGATACAATTATATCAAACGGTAGATCCTGATATCGTAAGGGGTATTACTTTAAAGATGCCTGCTAATTGGAGAGTAGATCCTGCAATTGCCGGAGGAGGTTACTTTTTTGATTTGGCCGCTCATCAAATGGATTACTTAGATTATTTGTTCGGCCCAATTTCTGAAGTAAATGGCATTGCTACTAACCAAGCAGGTCATTATAAAGCCGCTGATAGCATACAAGGGAATTTCAAATTTGAAAATGGAATAGTGGGATCGGGCTCTTGGTGCTTTACAGTGGCTCAAAATGCCCAGAAAGATGAAATGACGATCATCGGCAGCGAAGGGCATATTAAATTTCCCTTTTTTGGAGCACCCAAAGTATACTTAGAAAGTGCTTCAAAAGAAGTCGAAGTATTCGAATTTGATATGCCAAAGCATATCCAGCAACCGCTTATTCAGACTGTAGTAGATGATCTTTTAGGAGTAGGGGTGTGTCCCAGTTTAGGCACTTCGGCTATCAGAACTAACTGGGTCATGGAAGAAATGACGAAAGGGTTTTATGAACGGTAGACGTATAGCGTTTTAACCTCGAAAGTATAACGTTAAAACGTCTAACGTAAAATCAACTCATCTCTCAATGGTCCTACTGAAATTATCGGAATAGCAACTTCCAGGTACGACTCGAGGTAGGCTAAGTAATCATCGAATGCTTTTGGCACCTTACCATTTTCTGCATGTTTCTTAGCAAGATCACAATTCCACCCTTCAAATGTTTTGTATTGTGGAGTATAATTTTCGTTGCATAAATCATATGGCAATTCGTTCGAAACCTTGCCATCAAGTTCGTATGCATCTGCTACTATAATCTCATCAAAGTGATCCATAACATCTGACTTGGTCAGTGCTATTTGAGTTACACCATTGATAATACAGCTGTAGCGCAATTGCACTAAATCGATCCAACCACATCTGCGTGGCCTTCCTGTTGTAGCTCCGAATTCATGACCAAGATCTTGTAACTTCTTTCCATATTCGTCAAAGAGCTCTGTTGGAAATGGTCCACCACCTACTCGCGTACAATAAGCTTTACTAATACCGATCACTTCTCCGATAGCGGACGGAGCAACGCCAAGACCTGTACAAACTCCGGCAGTAATTGTATTAGATGAGGTAACATATGGGTATGTGCCAAAATCAATATCGAGCATTACTCCTTGGGCGCCTTCTGCAAGAATCCGCTTACCAGTTTTTATTGCCTTGTGCATGTAATACTCACAATCGACCCGAGTAAAATCTCTTAAGAATTCAATACTCTCAAACCATTCGTCTTCGGCCCATTCAAAATCAATAGTAGGATATATACCGGCCAATAATGTGTGTCGACCTTTGAGTTCTTCGTATCGTTCTTTGAAGTCTACACCTTCAATGGCACCAAATCGCAAGCCATTTCTGCCCGTCTTATCCATGTAAGTAGGCCCTATACCTCTTAGGGTAGAACCAATTTTCTTATCGCCTTTGGCAGCTTCTGATGCAGCATCAAGATATCTATGAGAAGGTAATATGAGATGTGCCTTACGAGAGATTAATAGTTTTCCTCTTACATCGACGCCAAGTCCTTCTAATTCGAGGATCTCCTTACGCAATGTTATTGGGTCAATTACAACTCCGTTACCGATGACATTGTCAGTGTTCTCATGGAATATTCCCGAAGGAATCGTGTGAAGAACAACCTTCTGGCCATTTACATAAATGGTATGACCCGCATTTGGCCCTCCTTGAAATCTACATATAATGTCATATTTATCCGCGAGATAATCGACTATTTTACCTTTGCCTTCATCTCCCCACTGTAGTCCTATCAAAACATCAACTGCCATAACTCTATTTCCTATCGAATTCCTAAAAATTTGGTTCAAAAAGAAAGCCCTATCCGCTACGGACAAGACTAAATGGTAAAAGTAGTTTTTTTTAAACGACTTCAATGAAACATAATTCATAGGACGCTAACAATTCCCTAAATTTGTTTTCATTAATAGGCCAAATTGATGTATTCGTATATTAGTGGTTGCCGAAAAGAACTTCAGAAGCGTAATTTTACTTTTATGAGTATGTTGAAAAAATTAAAAGGGATTTTTATAGAAGAATCACAAGGGAATATAGATGATATCCCTAAGGCATCTAAGCCGAGTAAGAAATCAATAGATACAAGTGGTTCGGCATCATCCGAAAAACCGACAGCGACGAAAATGGACAAAACATCTGGAACCCCAGATAATAAGTTTACTGAGATGCTATTCAAAGCAATCGAAGAAAATAACTTGGAAGGCTTCGATTATCTTGAATTCAAGCAATCTCTACAATCCTTGAAGAAAGTAGAAGTCGATGAGGTAAAGCGATTTCAAAGTGCTTTTGCTATGGCCAGTACGATGGGACTGACCAAGACTAAATTATTTGAAAGTGCTAAGCATTATGCTGCCGTATTGAGTGCTGAGGAAGAAAAATTTGCTGATGCATTTCAAAAACAGCGTAACGCTCAAGTAAAGGATCGAGAGACAAAGGGGCAAATGCTTAGTAAGTCTATAAAAAACAAAGAAGATCAGATTAAGAGATTGCAAGCCGAGATTGCTAAAGAGAAGGAGCAGTTGGCGAATATAGAATTGAACATTAATAAGGCCATGGCAAAAGTTGAGGCCACTAAAGAGCGTTTTTATGGTTCGTACTCAATGGTACTGAATCAAATCAAAGGAGATATAGAGAAATTCAAGCAATATCTGGCTTAGTTAAGTCATAAGGAGCGAGTAGTGGAGCAATAAAGTCTTATATTATTTACCTTGTAGTCTTTGAAATAAAACATGACATCTATGGATGATAATTATAAACCCAAATCATTTTGGCGAAAGCCAGAAGGCGTCACTGGCGCATTGGTTATGGGTGGTATAGCACTTGGAGCGGGTTTCCTTCTTATAAATTCCATCGGTGCTATAATTGCTGCTACTAGCTCAATGTTGGGATTGGCAGGGATTATAGGTGTCTTAGGTGTTTTAGTATATATGGCGCTGGATTCTAAAGCGCGTAATTTGGTTTGGTATATTTATAAGAGCACCATGCGCTGGATTACAGGTTTATTCGTACAAATAGACCCTATAGCGATACTGAAAAATTATGTAGACGAGATGTCTGGGAATCTCAAAAAGATGAATAAGCAGATTCTTCAATTGCGAGGGCAAATGCATAAACTCAAGGAGCTTATCCTTAACAATCAAAAAGAGATCTCTTCGAACCTTAGTTTGGCAAATGAAGCCAAAGAGGTAGCCAATAAGCAAGTTGTAATCCTTAAGTCGCGTAAGGCTGGTAGACTAAAGCAGTCTAATATGAAGCTTGAAGACCTCTATGGGAAAATGGAGGTGCTCTACCGAGTGTTGAAGAAGATGTATGAGAATTCAGAGATCTTAAAGGAAGATGTATCAGACCAGGTCGAGATAAAAGCACAGGAAATGCAGGCTATGAAGGCTAGTCATAGCGCTATGAATTCTGCTATGAGCGTGATTCGTGGGGACAGTGATAAGCGAGCAATGTTCGAAATGGCGCTCGAAGTCGTAGCCGATGATGTAAGCGCTAAGGTGGGAGAAATGGAACGATTTATGGAAATGTCAGAGAGCTTTATGGGGTCTATAGATCTTCAGAATGGCATATTTGAAGAAGAAGGCCTCAAAATGCTCGAAAAGTGGGAAAAAGAAAACTCCCTGCTTCTTATGGATGAGAAAGATACCTTACTTCTCGAAGACGGTGCTCCACAAGAAAATACATTGGATATCAATGAAAGTATGGTAAGTGTTGAACGAGTTCAGGAGAGGGTTAATCAGTATGATAACCTCTTTGAATAATAATGAGAATACTACTTTTTAGTGTTTTAGGCTTTACTGCTCTTCTTTTATTTTTGGGTAAGGGAGTATTCGCAAATAATAAGCTTGTTAAAACTGATATCACAGTAGTTAATAGACTTAATCCGATACCAGGTTTTAGTGCTGATGATGTAGATTCAATATACAGCAAAGTATGTAACTTTTTAGAAGGGACAAGAATCTCTATAGGTATTATAGAAGGAGATAAGGCCACCTTTTTTGGTTTGAATAAAAGAAACGATACTTTGTTCAATGAGAACAATAGTGAGCTCTTATTTGAGATAGGTTCGATTACTAAAGTAATGACGGCGCATGTTATGTGTTCCTTAGTAGAAGAAGGTAGAATTGATTTGAACACATCTATTCTCGAGTACATTCCTGTAAAAAATGAGAGACTAAGTTCTATTTCTCTACAGCATCTTGCCAATCATACTTCAGGGTTGCCTCGACTACCCAATAACCTTGGAATAGGAGCTTTGGATCCTTACAAATACTATGGACCTATAGATTTAATAAAGTATTTAGAGAGTATAGATCAAGACTTAGAAATTGGAAAAGAGTCTGTGTATTCAAATTTGGGTTTTGGTCTCTTGGGATATGCTTTAGAGCTTGTATCTAAACAATCCTTAGAAAATCTCTATCAACGTTATATCTTTGCGCCTGTAAACATGGATAAGTCGAGCACTCAATTAGATTTAGAAGATGAAATTGCTGAGCCAGGACTTAGTTCGTGGGGAATAAAAGGGAATTATTGGAATTTTGATGTATTAGCTGGAGCTGGTGCTATAAAATCTTCTTCAAGTGAAATGTTGAAATATCTACAAAAACTTTCGGGTGGAAGTCCTGAAGTTATGCGATTGCGAAGTCAAACCTATCAAAACGAGCATTATAGTCTTGGTAATGCATTAGTAAGATCAAAGTCAATGACGGGGGATAGCATTTATTGGCATAATGGGGGTACAGGAGGGTTTAGATCTTGTATGGCATTTCAAGAAGAGAAGCAAATAGGTGTAATTGTCTTATCCAATGTAAATGGTCTTGAAAAAAATAGTGATAATATCGATGCGATGTGTTTTGAATTGTTGCGATCGAGGATAAAAGATTAAAATAAAAGAAATGGCAAAAACACAACTTACAATGTTTTCAAAATTGTTGATTACCATCCTGATAGTAGGATTATTGGTGTTCGGCGGCTACTACTTATTGAATAAAACTTCTCTAGGTCAAGATCTTAAAAAGCAGAGCCAAGCGGAATTGGTTAATGCTAACAATGGTAATAGCAATACTGCTAATAATAATGCCTCTTCGGGAAGTGATGATGAAGTCGTAAAGATCGGAGTTGTTACATGGGGAGGCTACGCGGGCGGACAGTACTTCAATGAAGGCTTCGAAGCATCTACGGCGTCAAGATTCTATAAGGATTATGGTATTAAGGTAGAGTTCAAGGTATTAGATGATTTTGAAGCGTCGCGTAATGCATTTAGAGCAGATGAGGTGAATCTCTTATGGCAGACAATTGATGCATTCCCAACAGAGGTAAACGGACTTGGAGATTTTGACCCTGTAGTGGTCTGGCAAGCGGACTGGTCACGTGGAGGTGATGCGGTTGTAGCGAGAAGAGGAATTACCTCGGTTGCTGACTTGAGAGGTAAGAAGATTGCTGTTGCAGAACTAACACCATCGCACTCATTTTTAATATGGTTATTAGAAGCAGGGGGACTTACGGTTAATGATGTTGAGATAGTACCTCAAGCATCGGCTTTGGATGCTGCGGAAGTATTCAAAAGTCAGCGTGTAGATGCAGCTGTTGTATGGAGTCCGGATGATATCTTGTCCTTAAAAGCAGTTCCAGGTTCACGAATCCTCGAAAGTACCAAATCTGCTGCTTATATAATTGCTGATGTATTTATGGCTAAACGAGCTTATGTTCAGCGAAATGAAGATAAAATCCGTAAGATTTATGAGGGTTGGATGAAGGGTGCTGCAGAGATTAATAGTAATCCGCAGGCAAGAAAGAAAGCAGCAGCTATTTTAGCGAGAGAATTTACCGAAAGGGGAACAGCACTAACAGATGCAGAAGCAGATGAAATGATCGGGAATGTGCATTTGACTACGCATGGTGATAATCAAAATTTCTTTGGTTTAAATCCGAACTTTAAGGGTGTTACAGGTAATGATCTTTATAGTGAAATGGGTATAAAATATACGGAGCTAGGGTATATAGAAGAGCATGTACCAAACTGGCGGATGATCTCATTTCCAAAGTTAGTTACGTCGACAGATCTCTCTGGAGCAATGCATAATGCTGAGGGAGCAAAGGCCTTTTCTCAAGCCACTGAAAGTGATAAGACAAAAGAAGCGATTGCTACAAAACGAGTGAGTATAACCTTCAGAACTGCTGAATATCAACTCGATGAAAATGCGAAATACATTATAGATAAAGAATTTGTAGGTATTGCAAAAGCATTTGGAAACGCAAGAATAAGAGTAGAAGGAAATACCGATAACACGGGCAACTACAATAGTAACGTTGCCTTAAGTCAGCGGAGAGCGCAGTCAGTTATAGACTATCTCGTTCAGGAATATAATATGCCTCGGAATAGATTTATTGTCAAAGGTAATGGGCCGAATAATCCTATTGCATCAAATGATTCTGATACAGGGCGAGCTCAGAACCGTAGGACGGATTTTGAGTTAGTAGCAGATTAATATACCGCATGTCGTTATTTAAATTACGTGGAGACCTTACCAAGCAACAGGATGTTGTTCTTGGAATTGTAGGAGTTGTTTTATTTATACTCCTATGGTGGATCCTGGCAGAAGTATTTTCTAAGCAGAAACCAATATTTGATGATTTTGATACGACACTTCCGAGTTCAATTAATGGAGAGGTAGATCAGCAAGCATTGGATTCTATAGTAAGGTTGGATTCTATAAATTATGCTACTGTGACGAATTTTGAGAAAGTATATCCATTGCTACCTACTCCTTTGAGTGTATTAAAATCATTTTCTACATTAATTAGCAAGGATGAGTTACTTCCTAATGCCCTTAAGTCTATATGGCTCAATCTTCAGGGCTACGTTTGGGCAGTCTTGATTGCGATTCCATTAGGGTTTATTATTGGGTTATATCCCTTGTTTAGAGGGCTTTTTAGTAGACAGGTGGATGCTATGAGGTATTTACCGCTTACTGCGCTGACAGGTCTCTTTATTATATGGTTTGGAATAGAAGATAAAATGAAGGTTGCTTTTTTAGCCTTTGGTATTATTGTCTATCTCCTTCCCGTTGTTGTGCGTCGCATTTATGAAGTGAGTGATGTATATCTGAAGACTGTATTTACGCTTGGCGCAAAAGATTGGCATACGATCCGTACAGTATATATACCGTCTGTGATGACACAAGTGATGGATGATATCCGAGTGCTAACGGCGATCTCATGGACCTATATTATCATCGCTGAACTTGTTAATCGACAAGGGGGAATCGGATCATTGATATACATTAAAGCTCGTCAAGGGCAAATTCCTAAGGTTTTTGCCATTTTGATAGTGATCATATTGATAGGATTGTTTCAGGATATGGTATTTGTCTTTATTAGTAAGCGATTATTTCCTCATAAACATTATAAGTCGTTTTTTCCAGGATTGAAGGAGTCAAGATTTGGAGTCTTGGCACTTCTTGGGATACTACTTGTGGCCGTACTGATTAATACATCTGTTGGGTTGACTTCTACTGTAGCTTTTATCAGTCTAACTGTAATTGCGCTATCAGCTTTATTATTTACGCTCTATGGCGAATATCTCATTATGAAATCTCCCAAAACGGCATGAGTCAAATTTTTACTGATACAGACTTGCCCAATATTATTGAGCTTAAGGGAATAGGACAATCTTATGATGCCGGTAGCAATTGGATTATTAAAGACGCAGACTTCTTAGTAGAAGATAAGCCAGAACAAGGGCAATTTGTAGTCGTATTAGGTATGTCGGGTTCAGGAAAATCTACAATTCTAAGATATATAGCAGGCTTGCAAGAGCCCACGGAAGGTTCGGTACTTATAAATGGCAAATCCGTAAATGATGGAGAGCGAGTTAGTATGGTATTCCAACAATATTCTTCCTTGCCGTGGATGACAGTCTTAGAAAATGTTGCTTTGGCACTGCGATATAAAGGAGTTCCGAAAGCAGAGCGCGAAGATCAAGCGATGGAAATTATTGAATTGGTAGGATTGGCGGGTCATGAACACAAATTTGCACAATACCCTAATCTTTCAGGAGGACAGTTACAACGTATCGCTATAGCACGAAGTATTATAGCCAATCCGAGAATCTTGTTAATGGATGAGCCTTTTGGTGCATTGGATATAAGGACAAGACTTCAGATGCAAGACCTGTTAACAAGTATTTGGCGAAAGTTTCAGTCTACCATTATATTCGTTACTCACGATATTGCTGAAGCCGTATACCTCGCAGATGACATTTATATATTAAAGTCAAGCCCTTCAAGATTCGTTAAGCATATTGATGTTGATCTTCCCCTTTTGCGAAGTAATGAAACAAAGAGGGATAAGCACTATACTGAATTGGTGCATCAAGTAGAAGATGCTATGATTGAAGTGGCAGAAATGGGATAAGAACTGTTACCAGTTCATATCATCTTCAGTACTTTCAGTAGTAGGTTCACTAATAGTTACCTCTTCTGTACTTTGCGAAGTTTCTGAAGTTTCGCTTTCTATTACGGTTTCACTCGCCACTGCGCCCTCATTTTTGCTTTCTTCGAGTTGTTGAGCTTCCCACTCTTCATGCTTCCTGTCGAATTGCTCGTAATCATAATCAGGCATTAACTCACTTTTGACATGAGATACTGTGTCTTGTAAACCCTCTAAGAATCGATTGAAATCCTCCTTGTATAAGAAGATCTTATGACGACTATAACCTTCGCCATTAAATCGCTTTGTACTCTCTGTCAAAGTGATGTAGAAGTCTTCACCTTTTGTTTTTCGTACATCAAAGAAATAAGTTCTTCGCTTTCCAGCTTTAACTTTTGTAGAGTATACACTTTCTTGGCCTTTAGAATTATCGTTGTCCACTATTACCACATTTAATTGCAACTAAATATAAATAATTTCACAACAATATCCCTCGTTATCAACTGAACAAAATATTATATCACTCAAAAGTTACTATTATAAGGCAGTTTCGGGTTCTGCCTCTTCTTTCAACTGTTTATTTAAAATATCAAAATAGTAGCCTTTTTGATCCAGAAGCTCCTGAGGAGTTCCCATCTCTATAATTTCACCATCTTCTAAGACAATTACTTTATCAAAAGTGAGGTGTCGATAGATCCTATGTGTAATAATGATACTCGTCTTGTCATCCAATGCTTCCTTAAGATACCCAAGGATCGTTTGTTCTGTAGTAGTGTCAACAGCACTAAGACAATCATCCAGTATGATGATGTCTGGATTCTTAATAAGTGCCCTTGCAAGCGCGATGCGTTGCTTTTGACCTCCAGAGAGAGTTACACCCCTTTCTCCAACAAGTGTTTCGTATTGCTGTGGAAGTCCCATGATATCATCATGAACTGCCGCTTTAGCAGTAATATATTTTACCCTATCTATATCCAGAGATGACTCTCCAAAAGCCACATTTTGTGCAATGGAATCTGAGAAGAGAAAAGCATCTTGAGGAACATAGCCTATCCGCTGACGAAGAATGTCCAAATTTACTTCGCGGAGATCCTTGCCATCTAGCTTTATAGAACCAGCACTTGGATCCATGAGACGAAGTAATAGCTCTGCCATAGTGGATTTTCCAGATGCCGTTCTACCAATTATACCAAGATTCTCCCCTGCATTGACAGTGAAGGTTAAATTTCGCAATGAAGGTTCTTCTGCGGAAGGGTAGGTGTAGCTAACATTATCAAAGGTAAGGACTCCTTCGATTTCGAGCTTTTCAGTAGATGGATTCGTTATTAGAGGCTGGCTTTGCATGTATTCCAAAATCCGTTTCTGAGAAGCGGCTGCTTGCTGCACGATGGAAACGATCCATCCCACCGCAGTAAATGGCCAAGTCAACATATTTACATAAATAATAAATTCGGCGATGTTTCCGTGGGTAATGTTTCCTTTAGCAACTTCTTGGCCTCCAACAATAACTACCAAGAGAACACTAAAAGAGACGAGTAGCAGCATTAGTGGGTGAAAGAAAGCATTGACTTTCGCCAATGACATAGAGTCTTGTTTGTATTGTTCTGTTTCCGCAGAGAAGAATTCTCTAAATTGGTCTTCTTTAGCGTAAGATTTCACCACTCGAATCCCTGAAAATACCTCTTGGGCGATGACGTTTAGTTTTGCCAATTGCTGTTGAATTACAGTACTTCGTCGATTGATAAGACTGCTCACATAATAGATCGATAGCGAAAGTACTGGTAATGGAGCCAGAGAATATAGTGTAAGAGTAGGGTTGACCTGATACATATAGTAAATGGCGAGTACGAAGAGTGTTACCAGATTAACACAATAGAGTAATCCAGGCCCCAAGTACATTCTTACTTTTGATACATCTTCGGTAATGCGAGACATAAGATCTCCGGTGGCATTATCATTATAGAATGACGCATCCAATGATTGGTAGTGCTCAAAAATTTCATTTCGTAAATCTTTCTCAATCAATCTGGAAACAACAATAACAGTCTGTCGCATCAAGTACATGAATACGCCCATGATCGCCGCGAAAAGCAATACCATCCATGCATAATCCCAGAGATTGAGACTTATATAGTTTAGCAAGATTTCTTTCTCTTCTGGATCTTCAAGTGCTTTATATTCTTGTAAGCATACACTTGCCAGATCGAATGCTTTCCTAAATTGAGGCGGCACCAATATTCTGAAATAGTTCTGTAGTATCACGAAAATGACCCCAAGGGATAATCGTAGCTTGTATTTGTATAGGAATCTATTGAGGTATTTTAGGTATTTCAAAGTATGCGGATCATGAGGAAGAGTAACGCGTAAGGAAAGTGTTTAGTTGTAAGGGTATGAAGGATTTGTTGAACTTCTTTTTTGGAGACGCGAAGCACCTAATTGCTTATAGAGTTCAAGTGATTATTTCCCTTTAAAAAGGCCATATTTCAAGATACAATAGATCGCTCTAAATCCATCTTTCCAATTGATCTTCTTGCCCTCTTCATAGGTTCTGCCATAATAGGATATTCCAACCTCATAAACCCTTATTCCCTTGATCCGTGATAATTTAGCGGTTACTTCTGGTTCAAAACCAAAACGATTTTCCGTTAAATTTAAGGATTGAAGATAGGAAGTCCGAATGAGCTTATAGCAGGTTTCCATATCTGTCAAGTTGAAGTTGGTTGTTACATTGGATAAGAATGTAAGAATTTTATTGCCAATGGAATGCCAGAAAAATAAAATCCTATGAGGTTTTCCTCCCATAAATCTCGAGCCATAAACGACATCAGCCTGGTCATATATCACTGGCTTA
>JBLIDB010000130.1:0-13969 GCA_047634015.1 Saprospiraceae bacterium | reverse complement strand
CATTGAACAAACCAGTCCTTTTCTCTGAGAGAATGCCACAGTTTATTTTCTCATGACGGACCGATTTAATGATGGTGATCCATTCAATAATTATCAGCATACAGATGAAAATCCCCAGCGCCATACAGAGGATACATGGGAGGAGATATACAAGGGATTACAGCCCAAATTAAAGAAGGATACTTTACGGATCTGGGAGTCAATGCCATATGGTTTACTCCTGTCGTGGAACAGATAACAGGATCTGTGGATGAGGGGACAGGAAATTCATTTGGATTTCATGGGTACGGGACGAGAGACTGGACGGCATTAGATCCAAAATTTGGAACCAAAGCAGATCTAGCTGAATTAGTAAGCGTGGCACATGATCATGAGATTCGCATCCTCATAGATGTAGTTGCGAATCATACTGGTCCCGTTACTCCTCTTGATGTTCTATGGCCAGATACGTGGGTAAAAACCGGTCCTCAGTGTACTTACAAATCTTCGGAAACTACTATCAATTGTACCCTTGTAAAGAACCTTCCGGATATCAGAACAGAGATTGACGAAGAAGTGGAGCTCCCTCAATTTCTCAAAGATAAGTGGAAAGCAGGTGGACGATATGAAGCAGAAGTGCTAGAATTAAAAGAATGGTTTGAAACCACAGGTTAAAAAAAAAACGGCTGTGAATTATATCCTAAAATGGCTGGTTGATTTTATAAAAGAATTCGGTATCGATGGCTTCAGAGTGGATACTGTAAAACATACAGAGTCTAAAGTCTGGAGGGACTTATGGGCAGCAGCCTTCGAAGCCCATGATAAATATAAAAAGGAATTCCCCGAAAAGGTAATAGACGACACTGAATTCTATATGGTAGGCTAAGTTTATAATTACTTTATCAGCGGAGGACGAGAATTCAATTATGGAGATACAAAAGTTGATTTCTTTAAAAATGGATTTAAGAGCTTGATCAATTTTGATTTTAAGTATGATGCAGACAAAGACTACGAGTTCACATTTGTCAAATATGATCAATTGCTGAACGGCCCCTTGGCTGGAAAGAGCGTTTTAAATTACATAAGCTCTCATGATGATGGTGCCCCGTTCGACAAAGAACGAAAACGAGCTATAGAAGCTGGAACAAAACTCCTACTAACCCCAGGTGGCGTACAGATATACTATGGAGATAAAACTGCAAGAGATATTAATGTTATAGCAGATGGTGATGCAAAATTACGTTCGTTTATGAATTGGGACGAACTTTCGGCTAATAAATCGAAAGGCACCTATACGGTTCAAGAAATATTAGAACACTGGCAAAGGCTCGGTAAATTCCGAAGAGATAACCCTTCTGTCGGTGCAGGTCGCCATCAAAAGATTTGTGGTGATCCGTATGTGCTTTCGAGAAGCCTTGAGCTAACAGACTATTCCAATAAGGTCGTAATTGGTTTAGATCTTCCTATGGGGAAAAAGACGCTCGATGTCTCATCCCTATTTGAGGATGGAACAAAGCTTTCAGATGCCTATAGTGGTTTTCTGCTACTGTCAAAGGGGGTACCGTTGAGATAGATAGTGAAAAAGGTATCGTTTTATTGGAAGGATAGATTCTTCAACCCTTGCACATACAGATCCATTCCCTTTCTATCCCGAGTCAGCGTAATTTGCTATATTTCATAACAATTAGGTGCAACCTTCGAGATCTTATGAAGTCACTATATAAAAATCTATCCCAAAGGGATTGATTGGAAGAACCGACTAATAACAGAAAATCACTTATGCGGCGGACTATCCAAGTCATTCTCTTGTTAGGTATTTGCTACCTGGTACAAGGACAAGACTCTTTGTCTTTAAGGACTTACCAAACCAATGAGAGTAAATCAGTTCCAGATATAGATGGCATACTGAATGATGAAGCTTGGGATCGTGTTGAATGGGGAGAAACATTTACCGTCCGTCAGCCTAACAATGGTGATATCCCAAAAAATCAAACCAGATTTAAAATCAGCTATGATCAAGACCATCTGTATGTCGCATTCGAATGTATGCATAACAACCCTGAGAAAATAGAAAATCGCCTCTCGAGAAGAGACAACTTTCCAGGAGATTGGGTAGAAATCAATATTGATAGTTACAATGACAACAGTACGGCATACTCATTTACCCTATCTGTATCAGGAGTAAAAGGAGATGAGTTTATAAGTAGTAATGGTAATAATTGGGAATCCAATTGGAATCGGATCTGGTATGGAAAGTCGAAAATAAATGAGACGGGTTGGACAGGAGAGATGAAGATCACTTTTAGTCAATTGAGATTCGGAAAGCAAGATGAATATACCTGGGGATTCAATATTACAAGACGGGATTTTAGCTCTGATGAGAGAAGTGCTTGGCAAGCGGTTCCTGCAAATGCCGCTGGGTACGTGAATAATTTCTCTCACCTTGTAGGAATTAAAAATATACAACCAAAGAAAAAATTGGAACTTCAGCCTTATGTTACCACGGCATTGCGTGAGATGACGGCCGAGGAGGGGAATCCATTTGTTGATGGTACTGCAACTAGCCTAAGTGTTGGAATAGACGGGAAGATTGGTATTACGAATGACATGACACTTGACTTTACCATCAATCCAGATTTCGGTCAAGTAGAAGCGGATCCTTCAGCATTGAATCTCAATGGATTTCAAATCTTCTTTGACGAAAGACGTCCTTTCTTTATTGAAAATGCGAACCTCTTTGGAGGTTCATTTTCTAATTTAGATGCAGGTGGCCTTTTTGGGAATGACAACCTATTCTATTCTCGTCGTATAGGAGGTCGCCCTCAAGGCTATATCAATACGTCAGAGGGCTCTTATTTAGACATACCTGATAACACTTCAATTTTGGGAGCGGCGAAATTCAGTGGAAAAACAAAAAAGGGCCTTTCTATAGGCATATTAGAAAGTATTACCACAGAAGAGTTAATGGAGATCGATATAAATGGGAATCGATCTTTGGCTACCGTAGAGCCATTCACAAATTATTTTGTAGGGTCTCTAAAACAGGACTTCAGAGAAGGCGAAACGACAATAGGAGGAACGCTAACAGCAGTCAATAGTCGTTTAGGCGAAACTGGATTAGAAGACCAATATCATAGTGAGGCCATGTCCTGAGGAACCAATCTTCTACATACTTGGAAAGGAAGAGAATGGCAACTAAAAGGCAATATGATCTTCAGCATTGTTGAAGGTACTGATGTTAAAATAAGCACTACCCAACACTCTTTTGAACACTATTTCCAAAGACCAGATGCCAGCCATCTTTCTGTAGACGATACGAAGACATCACTTTCTGGTCATGGAGGGACACTGTCATTCGCCAATTATGGTGGCAGTGATAATCTAAGTTTTCAAGGAGGTCTTACGTGGCGCTCTCCTGGATTAGAATTGAATGATGTGGGTTTTCTAAATACAGCGGATGAATGATCAATTACGTACAATGGGTAGGCTATTGATCTCCAAGAGCTTTTGGGTTATTCCGTCGTTTTCGTATAAATTATAATCATTATGCGAGATGGACGTATGATTGGGAGAATCTTTACAAGGCGATTAATGTAAATACGCATGCATCATTTTCTAATTTCTTGAGTATCGGAGGTGGGGCAACATTTGAATTTAGAGATATCTCTGAAAAGCGCTTTTTGGAGGACCAAAATTAAGGCAGTCTTCAGGAATCGCTCCTTGGTTCATTGTTGAATCCGATGAACGAAAGAGCTTTACATATGGCATGAATGGTTCAGGGTACAGGGCCGTAGGAAGTGATAAAGAAGCTATCTTAGTAAATAGTATTAGATTCTGGATGGGCTATCAACCCACTTCTGCAATCAGATTGAGCTTAAGTCCGGAATACTTCTATCAAAATCGTGCTATACAAAATGTCGGCTACGAAACTTTCAACAATGATCCTCGATATATCACTGGTCGTGTGCGACAAGAAACATTAAGTCTGAGCCTCAGACTCAATTATAGTCTCACACCCAATATCTCATTGGAATATTGGGGACAACCTTTCATCTCTAAAGGTCAGTACTCCGAATTCAAATATATTACAGATCCATTATCCAAAATATATACTGATAGATTCCATCTTTATGACAATACCGAGATGCTTGTAGAAGAAGGTTCAGATATATTTCTAATCGATGAAGATAGAGATGGAACTACAGATTATAGCTTTAATAATCCAGATTTCAACTTCTTGGAGTTTCGTTCTAATCTCGTTTTCAGATGGGAATACAAACCCAATTCAGAATTCTTCCTTGTATGGACTCAAGGAACAACTAACTCAGGAGACCCGTCAAAAGGTGTTTTCAATTCTCTAAAAGATGATCTTTTCAGTCAAGACACCAATAATATCTTCTTATTGAAATTGACGTATAGGTTTTATTGATAAGATTCTTTTCAGATTTTGTTTCGAACCTTCGTCTCTTGTACTGACTTTCTATTAGATCCACCATCTATTTTGAATGCACGGCTTCGTTATCTTTCAAGACAAAGTTCCACTAGTAGAATTCTACACCACCATTAATAGGGGGTTCTGAACAATCATGATATTCAAATTGATAGTGGCCTTTCTCCTGGTCAATGATCAGGCGGTGTTGAGCATCTTTCTTTGAAATATCTCCAGTATCATAGCCACTATCTCCGTTATATAAACAGTAAAATTTCTTATCGATAACCTTAGTTATTGGTGCTGCTGTAACAATTCCTGTTCGGTTGAATTCTTCGGTAACATCCTTGTATGATTTTGCGTGCTTGATACGCTGGAGTGTTATGTAAGTGGGTGGGAGTAAGGGAAGGTTCTTATTAGAAAGTGCTGCTAAGGCTTTGATTGGAGAGATCCATTTATGCTCGACAATCTCGCCATTATCTACCTGTACTTCCTCTGTACTTTCTGATGCAAGGCAATGAAAGAACCATGTCGCGAATCTCCGTTTTCCACCAACGGGTGTCGTCCAATGGCAAAAATGAGTCATATCCTCCGGATTGACACAAATCCGCGCTTCTTCATAAGCCTCCCGAGCGGCAGCCACCTTAGCAGTGGTCCCAAGATGTTCCTCATCAATAGCTCCATCCGCAGCATCTATTCTTCCTCCTGGGAATACCCAAAAGCCTGGTGCAAAAACAAGTTTGCTATTTCGCTTAAGCAGGAGTACTTCGATTCCTACTTCTGTAGATTCTCTGATAATTAAAGTGGTAGCAGCGGGGAGTATTGGGGTCATAATTATTACTTCTTTCCACTTTGTATTTAGGATGCCTCTAATGTATCATTATTATAACCGATACAATATGGCGGGAATCATTTGTCAGGAGATTATACGTCTGCAGTACTTATAATTTGAGTTCAGAAGGCACCTATTATAATCATCTCTTTCAATCTGTTAAAAGGTTTTCCGATAGCTTCAGTAAAAGGAAATTTTGGCAAATATCCCCATAAATGGTTATTGGCGACAAAAGGAATGATCACTAATTTTGGCAGATAAAACGGAAAACCAAAAAAAATACAAACCCCACTACTATATCCAATTCAAGAAAGGAATTCGCGAACGACAAGTCGCAAGCACCTATCTCTGAGATGTTTACATTTGCCTTTGCCAGATTCGCTTACTGCTTTCAGTATATTAATCGTATTTATAAGTGTTCAGGTTTCTTTAATAGGACAGTTTAGTCCTTTACAAATAGGGAGTTCTGCTCAGACACACTCCTCTCTATACACCAATCAGAATCATGTAGCTGTTGATCATGCTACCTATTCCATAGTTTTTGTTCACACACACAAAACATTATACTCGTTGGCGTGGGTCTAGGACAACAGACGTATCTCAGATATGACCTTTCTACAGATGGAGGAACGAGTTTCACAACTGATTTGGAGCCAGTCATATCTAAAGCTACATTCTCAAGGCCTCAAGTAACACTTCGAAATGATGGAGGTTGGGAAGTTGCTGATAGTGTTCCGACTGTATTTGTTGGCAGTAGAGCATCTCAATTTCAAAACGGCCCAATTCTCCAAAACCAGTTTCATGTATCGAGTTCCATGGGCCAGTTGAATAGTATGCCTTTCCCTAATTCTGAACTTGGACCCGTTAGTCTACCCTACGAATTAGGATCACTTTCATCTAATGCAGAAGGTACTTATTGGGCTGCAAGTAGTGATGTATTTACGAAGCAAATTAGAATAATGAAAGGGGAGCATCAAGCAGTCAATGATAGCATCGCCTGGGCCGAAAATAAGCTTTATAATCTTACAATTCCCCCTTCAGGGCCTCAACAAATTAATATTGCGGGGGATTTTTATAAATCAGGTAATAAGTATGGTTGGTTTAGTATGTTAGGAAATATCACAGGTGGATATGAAAAATCTATCTTGCCGATATTGGGTTATACTTCTAATCTCGGAAATTCTTGGAATGAACTTATTGAAGTACATCTTCAGAATGTCGATTATGATGGTGATCTAAATTTAGAATTGAATGTCCAGCAGGCAGAACATATAACTTTTTCTCATGAATCGGTTCTCGTTGTCGATGCTTATGGCAATCCACATCTACTTCTCATCCTTAGTAAATCTAATACTGCTTTCCAATTTCAACCAGGAACTATGATAATTGCAGATCTCAGAACTACAGACAACGGACAGAGTTGGTCATTGAGAAAAATTGATAATATCTACACTTGGGAAAGCATTTGGAGAAGTCAAAATGGGGCAATAAGTCAATACAATTTTCCGCAGATAAGCCGATCGGAAAATGGAAATCATATATTTTATTCTTGGGTGGATAGTGACACCTCATATGTTGGCGCGCCAACATATAATCTGTCTCCAAATCTTCGTGCACTCGGCTATAGAATTTCAGATAAAGCTGTAACATGAGTTAAAAATTTCTTGTAGAGATTTAATCTGGGAGGGCAAAATTCTCACTCCTGCCATGAGTACTGAGGTGCTATCTGATGGCAAGACATCCCCTACTTTTGAACTCCCTTTTGTAGTTGCTGATTTAATTAATAATGATATTACGGATGAAGTTCACTATCATTATTTCGGAAATGACACGCATTTCAGTACTCCTGAATTCTATCCTACTGACTTAGTCAATGATAATAGTTGTAGTTGCAAACCAAGTGTTGAATTTAATCCCCTTGATGTAAGTCTTGTTTATATTACGGATGACTCTATAATTGTAACGGTCATGACTCTTGGGAATATGGGGAAAGTATTTCTACAAGCAGAGACTGCACTCAAAATAGTCGAAGGAACCCTTCAACAAGGAGCAACAATGCAAGTAATTATGAAAGACTGCAACGAGTAGCTAATATTATTTCTGCTTACTGAGATATGCTGATTGAAGTAATCCAGCATGTGCTTATTCCTCCAAATACATAATGACGGCCTCTCCGCGATTATTGACTTCTAGTTTTTTATAGATTCTACTGATCCGTACCTTCGTGGATGGCACCAAAAATTGACTCCTCCACCGCTAAAGACAATAGGACTTTTTATTCTTGTATTGCATCAGTCCAAGTCAACCAGAATAAATCTTTTGTGGCTCAAGATATTATAGATATAGAAGTGATTTAAAAACATATTGTTGAAAGTAACAATGTGAAAAGTTTATAGCTTTAGAACTCAGAGGATAGAACCAAAGAATAACTAACTACTACAAACTCATGACTAAGAGTAAAAGTAGTAAATTCTTTGTTCGCTATTTGAAAAAAGCAAAGACAGGAAGGAAGCTTAGTGTACCATTGTGGAGAATGGTGAAGGCTATTTTATATAAACTAAAGACTGGAATTCAATGGAAGCATCTTCCGATGCGTCAGTTTTACGGATTTACCAGATATAGCTGGCAATCAGCGTATTACCATTTCAATAAGTGGTCTCAAAGTGGAGAATGACAGCAATGTTAAATGAACTTAGTAAAAGGCTACAAGAGTATATTAGACATGTCATTGGTTAATTTAGATGGCAGTCATACACCAGCAAAACGAAGAGGAGAAGCAGTAGGGTATCAAGGCAGAAAAAAGGCAAAGACGAGTAATATGTTAATTCTAACGGATAAGCAAGGAGTGCCCATAGGGTGGTCGTAACCAATTAGTGGCGAGCATCATGATAGTTATAGCTTGAAAGAAAAGGCTAGTGATATTTTCAAACAAATGGAAGCCATGGATTTAAATCTGGATGGTCTATTCTTAAATGCAGATGCGGGCTTTGATGTTAAGGATTTTAGGGAATTATGTGAAAGTAAAAATATATTTCACAATATAGACTTCAATAAAAGGAGATCGAAATCCGAAGCAGATACAGCCTATATGCTTGACAATGAGCTCTATAAAGAAAGGTTCTCAGTTGAAAAGCTCAATGCTTGGGTGGATGGTTTTAAAACGCTTAGAGTTAGATACGAAACCAGATCTTCGAATTGGATGGCATTACACTGCTTGGCTTTCGCAATTATAGTTATCAGAAAATTTGAGGACTTAACTTTTAGTTTTTAAATCCCTTCAAAGTGTGAAATTATTGATAGTATGTTTTTTACCATCCTTGAAAAACCATGAGTCCACTCCGGAAAGTGAGGATCATCAGAAAATGGAAATATCGCCAAAAGGGCCGTTTCCCGATATTATGACTTTCTGGAGTGGACTCAACGTTCTTCTTTAATATTTCTTGGTTAATATCTAAATTTTACCATGAAAAATCAAACCTGCTGTTTCCCTAATTACTTTTTGTGCAGGGTATCGATTAAACTAAAGGTTTAGACAGAGAACTCCTATTATTGAAAAGGTCCAGATATAGCTATCACTTCCTCAATCTTCCAGTAGCACGATTATCAGGAAAAGCCTTTTGATACCAAACTACATCTATTGCGTTTTTATAGACAGAGTTACTTCAAATATGCCGTCTCCACATGTAGATGTCCCTGTCAACATCTGATCTATCTTATAAGTAGGGCCTGCTGAAGAGACTAAAGATAAGTTGAAGCTACAAATCAGGGGTTCACAGACAAATTATGAAGCGTCACAATTAGAAAGGTCTGAAGTAGAAAAAGTGCGATTACCAGAGGAGCTTGGCATATTTAAGCTTGTGATATTTAAATTAGTCTCCAAGACTCCAAATACTGGTTGCGTAAGACTCCCTTTCCAAGTACCGATAAGTTGGTCGTCAGGATTGGCCTCTTCATCAGAACCACAACAATTAAATAGAAGAAGGAAGCAGATACTTAAAAGATAAAAGAGAGTTGTTTTCATAGTAATCTGGGTTTTAATTAAGAATACCCCAAAGATGAATGATCCACTTATCTCAATACCCATACTTTCGAGTGGTTCCAATAACAATCTTTTGTATCCCAACTTTAAACAAAAACGCCTTACAAATTTCCATTTGTAAGGCGCACTATAATTATTTTAATTGCAACGAACTACGCTACAAACTCTAAGCTCTTCTTTATAAAAGCACTCATGTCTTCACCTTTTAACATGTTTTGATTCAGGCGTGCCAAATCATATAGGTACGAAGCAAACTTTTGCTTGCGTTCAGCACCTTTCATCTTAAGGAGCTTTTCTGCTACCATAGGATGATTGGTATTGATGACTACATTGAAAAATTCAGGCATAGATCCACCTCCCATATTCTGCATCTGTTGCATCTCCTGCATACGCCGCATGAATTCTGGCTTGGTTACTACCACAGGACTGTCTGTTGGAGAAAGCGCCTTCATCTCTAAGTGTGGCCCTCCTTTTTCCGGAAGGACTGCCTTGAAGATATCCTCTATTTTCTTCTGCTCCTTCTCGGAGAGCACAGATTCCTTTTTCTCATCTTTTTGGACGAGGTTGTCAGCAGTATCACTATCGACACGAACGAAGGTTACGTTATCCAATTTTTGCTCCAGCTGCTGCATGAAGTGATTGTCGATGATGTTATCCATCTCAATCACATCATAACCATACTCTTTAGCTGACTCTATGAAACTGTGATGCTCCTTGACATTATTACTGTAGAGGTAGACGACTTTATCATGCTTGTCCTTTTGTGTCTCTTGGACCTTCTCCTTGTATTCTTCCAAGGTGTAATGCTCACCAACAATATTCTTCAACAGTGCAAATTTCTCTGCTTTATCGTAGAATTTCGTCTCTGAGATCATTCCATACTTGACGAATACGCTAATCTCTGACCACTTGTCTTCGAATTCCTTGCGATCATCTTTATAAAGACTGTGGAGTTTTTCAGCTACCTTCTTAGTGATGTAAGAAGTAATCTTGCGCACATTAGAATCACTCTGCAAGTAAGACCTTGAGACATTCAATGGAATATCTGGAGAATCAATCACACCATGAAGCAATGTCAAGAACTCAGGAACAATTTCCTTTACATCATCAGTAACATAAACTTGATTACTATAAAGTTGGATCTTATTTTTCTGAACTTCGATAGAGTTCGTCACCTTAGGAAAGTATAATATTCCTGTAAGGTTGAATGGATAATCTATATTGAGATGTATCCAAAACAATGGGGGCATAGAATTCGGATACAAGTGGTTGTAGAATTCCTTGTAATCTTCATCTGTAAGATCCGCAGGGTTCTTCTTCCACAATGGCTCCTTGAAGTTGATAACATTGTCTTCTTCAGTTTTAATCTCTTTGCGATCATCACCTTCTCCTTCCCAAGTAGATTCTTCCTTCGTTCCGAATCTTATAGGGAATGGTAAGAATTTACAATACTTCTGTAAGAGCTCTTCTATACGTCCTTTTTCAAGGAACTCCTTGCAGTCCTCACTAATATGAAGTACAATCTCTGATCCTCGATCCTCCTTTTCTACAGGCTCGATCTCATATTCAGGATTACCAAAGCAGATCCACTTTACTCCAGGTGTATCGGTATGGCTTCTTGTATTGACTTCTACCTTATCCGCCACCATAAATGCCGAATAGAATCCAAGTCCAAAGTGTCCGATAACACTTGCTTCCTCTTTATATTGTTCTAAGAATTCAGCGGCACTTGAGAATGCTACTTGATTAAGGTATTTCTGTACCTCTTCTTCCGTCATTCCGATACCGCGATCTTTGATCGTAAGCGTCTTATTTTCATCATCAAGGATGATGTCGATAGTCATATCTCCTAATTCTCCTTTGAAGATTCCTTTAGAAGATAAGGTGCTCAACTTCGAAGATGCATCTATCGCGTTGGAAACTAACTCTCTAAGGAAGATCTCTTGATCAGAATAGAGGAATTGTTTGATTATGGGAAAAATATTTTCCGTCTGTACGGATATCTGTCCTTTTGCCATGTTTGATTATTTTTTTGAGTATGCTCTCTTAGTTTCAAATGATGTGCCACGGGCAAAAGCGTGACAAAATGACGGAAGAGGGTGCATCTTAAGTGACAAAAGATCTTATCGAGAGATTCAAAGGGTAAATAAGGCATGAAAACAACGCAGCCGCTTTATAGATCGGAATCTTCCGATCTATATGCGGCTAACCATTTGATTTCACCAAATGATATATCCTTTGGAATGGTCTGTTTGAGTTCAGAATGCAATCCATCAAAATCTTTAAGAATATGTTTTTCTAAATATTTCAATCGCTTTTTATTCATCAGCGCGAGGATACCTATTTCTCTTTTTTCTAACCAATAAGCCATATGGCCTTCAATTGTTGATTTGACAAAACCTCGCTCTTTAGCAATTTCTTCAAAGCTCATTCCTACGCGCCACAAGTCTAAAGTGATTTGTTGAGTGGATGCCTTTGGTGCTTTGATTATTTGAGAAGTAACAGGCTTTTGAGATTCCTCAGAATTTCTAATTGTTTTAGAAAATGGATAGGTTAACCGCTCGGCACCTTTGTAATATTTTTCAATTTTTCTGAGATAGTCCTTTAAGAATTTCTTATATCGCCATCCTTCTGAGTCACTTTTAGAAAGATGGTCTTTTATAGCTCTACGTGTTTCCTTCCTTATGGAAGCAATAGGACCTTCTTTAATCTCATCGAGAAGTGCGTTTATCTTAGATTCTTTGTCTTTCGTTTCTGGTTGAAGAAGGAGGCTTAATTTTTCAATATTAATGGCCATTTCTGTTGAGAGTCGTTGCCATTCATTAGAAAACTCCTCCCGGATAGTGACGGCCTCCTCAATATCATCCGACTCTAAGTCCATAATCAACGGTTGCCAGAGCAGATGATGAGATTTAAGTTTGTTTAGTTGGAGTGCTTTTAGAAAACAAGAATTGTCATATTGCTCTTTTGCTAATTGTAATCGTTCTTCGATATTGGAATCTATAACCTGTTCTTCGTTGTATTGAATAATCCTCTGATCAACTTTAATATTGTAAAGACTAATTTTACTTAGAAGCGCAATTCCTTCTAAGCTGCGACATCTGCTCAGCGCCACGTATAATTGTCCGGTTGCAAATGTATCTTTTAGATCAATTACAACTTTATCAAAAGTCAGTCCTTGGCTTTTGTGAACAGTAACTGCCCAAGCTAATTTTAAAGGATATTGAATAAATTTCCCAATGTTTTCCTTTATAATTTTATCGCTTTCAGGATCTACCGTGTACTTATCATTACTCCACTCTACAGGCTCTACTTCGATTGTTTTTTTATCGTCCTTACATTTTACATAAATTGTTTCCTTTGAAATTTTTGTAATTGTTCCAATTTTACCATTAAAATAGCGCTGCTCAGGGTCATTCTTAACAAACATTACCTGGGCACCTTTTTTAATTTCAAATTCTTTAGGAATCGGGAATGCTGATTCATAGAAATTTCCCTCTATGGTAGCTTCTAATTGATGCGACTTAGATTTTAGATTAGAAAGTTGTTCGGAATTAATGCGATTGGCCTTATAATTATGAGTGGTCAATGTTATCGTATCACTTAAGTCGACTTCTTCAGTATAGCCATTGTTAATATAATCTACATCTTGTTGGTTAGATTTTCCGACTCTTATTTTGTTGAGTATATCTATAAAAGTGCGATCTGTCTGACGATATATCTTATGTAACTGGACAACTACCTTAGACGCGCGTTTCCAAGCAATAGACTCATAAAAATACGGCGAAGGATAAAATTCTTGAAGTACGGATTCTATATTGGGTTTTGAAATTGGTGCCAATTGTAAAAGATCACCAATTGCCAGTACTTGTACTCCTCCGAACGGCGAGTTTATTCTTCTCACTCTGCGAAGCGTAAAGTCTATCTCATCAAGGAGATCCGCACGGACCATACTGATTTCATCAATTACTAAGAGATCTAATTCATTAATTGTATCTCGGCGATCTTGATGTAGCTTTTGGCTTGAGCTTAGGCTCTTAGGAGTCGTGAATAAGTCCGGATCTACAATAAATTGATTCGAAGGGATGAAGGCCTTATGCGGTAAAGAAAAAAAAGAATGAATCGTGACTCCACCCGCATTGATAGCAGCGACTCCTGTTGGAGCTACAACAACTACGTTCTTATTTGACTTTTTAAGTACTTCTTTGAGAAGTGTTGTTTTACCTGTTCCTGCACTACCCGTAAGGAAAACATTCACATCAGTGTCAAGGATAAAGGATAACGCTAAGTCTCCATGAACATCCTCTGATAGAGCTTCTGCCATAAATCGAAGTTACGAGATAAGATCCTATAACCAGAGCTGTTTCTATAGAAACATAGCAAACGAAAGGCTAAAATTTGTTCCTGTTGAAGAATCTATATATAGCACTCCTCTAGATGGTTCTAAGTTAATATTTGAAGCCAAAGGAATAGCATAGCCTAATTTTGCATTTCCTATGAATAAGCTGTTTTCAAATGGATTCACCATTCCTGCAGTAATTTCCAATGAGATTTTATGAGCTATATGGAACTCCCCAGAATAGTGGACAGTAAGATAAGTTAGGTTTTAAATAAACCACTAAATTTATCAATATGTCAAAAATTCGAAGGAAGTACAGTAAAGAGCAGAAGATGGAGATCGTTAATTTAA